>DASWOS010000084.1:0-19683 GCA_036398645.1 Dokdonella sp.
CCGTGCTGCCCGAGTCCGCGCGCAGGCTGGCGACGAAGTACAGCGTGCCGTTCGCGCCCGGCAGCGGGTTGCCGTAGAACGACGTGAAGTACGCCGTCGCGATGCCGATGTCCGGACCGCGCGCGCCGGTCTCCTCGTCGACGACGAGCGGTCGCGGCGAGCCGTCGCAGATCTCCCAGAGCCCCTCGCGGCCGTTGCTGGTCGCGAAGCGGCCGACGTAGCGACCGTCCGGCGTCGTCGCGACGGCCCACGGCGAGGACTGGAACGTTCCGCTGCCGAGCCCCGGCGAGTACTGCGGATCGGTCGAGCCGACGATCAGGCAGGCCTGGTTGCCCTGGCCGCGCACGTTCTTGAACGTCGCCGTGCCGCTGGCGCCGGACGGGCTCGTCGTGCGTGCGCTGAACAGCTCGGTGCCGGCGGACGTCGGCAGGTGGCCCTGCACGAACGACGACGAGTTCGGGAACACCCAGCCGGCGCCGAGGTTCGGTCCGAGCGGGCCGTCGGTCAGCGTGCGCGCGAGCTCGACGTTGCGCGTGCCGTCCCACTGCCAGAGGCCGTAGCTGAGCCCGGACGAGGACGCGCCGGGCGCGCCGGCCTGGCCGACGAAGTAGCGCATGCCGTCGGCGCCGGCGGAGCCCCAGCCGCTCTCGTAGTCGTGGAACACGTCGCCGCTCTCGGCACCGCTGCGTCCCGGCCCGAGCGCGCCGGCGACGTCGAGCTGCACGTAGGGCTGCAGCACGCCTTGCGCACTGCGCGCCCAGTAGCCGCGGCTGGCCGACGGCGAGCTCACGCGGAAGCCGACCAGGCCGGCGCCGACGTCGCCGAGGCGGACGTCGGTGAAATCGCGCGAAACGCCCTGCGGCAGGTTCGGCGTGGCGATCTGGCTGCTCTCGGCCGCGACGACCTGCCAGTACACGGTTTGCGCCTGCGCGCACGGCGCCAGCGCGATCGCGGCGAGCGCGGCGATCCGCATCTTCTTCATGAATGTCTTCTCCTTGGGAAATGCTCGAGGTGCGGCGGCCGCCGGGCGGCGGCGCGCGGCAGGCGCCTCGGGGGCACCCGCGGCCGGCTCCGGCGGCCGACGCCGGCGCGGAGTCCACGGCGCGGCGAGCCTGGGCGAGTCCGCCGCGGAAGTCGGCACGGCGCGATAACGCCGCGGTAACGGATGGGTAACGGGCGCTGCCGCGCGCGCGCCGAGCGCCGTATCATCCGCGCCGGAAACGGATGCGGACGCGAGCGCGCGAACGTGCCGACACGGACGCGACGCGATGACGAACGCCGCCGAAACTTCGAGACAGCCCTGCTACCGCTATCGCTTCGGCAGCGCCGACTTCGACGAGGCGCTGTTCGAGCTGCGCGTGGCCGGCCTGCGCGAGGACGTCGAGCGGCGCGCGCTCGAGGTGCTCGCCTGCCTGCTGCGCCACGCCGGCGAAGTCGTCACGAAAGAGGAGCTGTTCGCCGAGGTCTGGGCCGGCCGGGTCACGGTCGACAAGGTGCTGCCGAACGCGATCACGAAGCTCCGCCGCGCGCTCGGCGAAGCGAACGCGCAACTGCTGCAGACCGTGCCGCGCGTCGGCTACCGGCTCGACGGCGTCGTCGAGCGCGTCGCCGTCGGCCGCCGCCTCGCCAGCCGCCTCGAGCTCGCGGCCGGGCAGCCGGTGCCGGCGCGCGAGAACTTCGTGCTGCGCCGCCAGCTCGGCGGCAGCGGCGGCAGCGAGGTCTGGCTCGCCGAGCACGCGAAGACGCGCGAGCGCCGCGTCTACAAGTTCGCCTCGGACGACGCGCGGCTGCGCGCGCTGAAGCGCGAGGCGACGCTCGCGCGCGTGCTGCGGGAGAGCCTCGACGATCACCGGCACTTCGTCGATCTGATCGACTGGAACTTCGAGACGCCGCCGTACTTCCTCGAATGCGCGTACGGCGGCGAGACGCTGCACGAGTGGGCCGACGCCCATCTCGCCGCGGCGACGCTCGACGAGCGCGTCGCGGTGTTCCTGCAGATCGTCGACGCGGTCGCGGCCGCGCACGGCGTCGGCGTGCTGCACAAGGACCTGAAGCCGGCGAACGTGCTGGTCGCGCGCGACGGCGACGCCGGGTGCGTCCGCCTGACCGACTTCGGCAGCGGCCGCCTGCTCGATCCCGAACGCCTCGAGACGCTCGGCATCACGCAGTTCGGGCTGACCGCGGCGCAGAGCGTGATCGCCGATTCGGCGAGCGGCACGCCGCTGTACGTCGCGCCGGAGGTCTTCTCCGGCCACGCGCCGACGGCGCAGAGCGACGTGTTCGCGCTCGGCGTGCTGCTGTACCAGATGCTCGCCGGCGATCTCGGCCGGCCGATGGCGTCGGGCTGGGAACAGGACGTGCCGGACGAGCTGCTGCGCGAGGACGTGCGCCGGGCGACCGACGGCGATCCGGAGCGGCGTCCGGCCGGCGCGGCGGCGCTCGCCGCGCGGCTGCGCGCCCGCGACGCGCGTCGCGAGCGTGCGCAGCGGGCGCACGCGGCCGAGCGGCGCGCGCACGAAGCGCAGGCCGCGCTCGCGCGGAGCCGCGCGCGGCGGCCGTACGCGATCGCGCTCGCCGCGACGCTCGCGGCCGGCTTCGTCGCGGTGCTCGGCCTCTATCGCGCCGCGCTCGATGCGCGCGACGCCGCGCGCACCGAGCTCGATCGCGCCGCGGCGCTGAACCGCTTCCTCGACGAGGACCTGATCAGCCGCTCGAACCCGCTGGTCGCGGCGAAGGGCGCGGACGCGTCGCTGAAGGAGATCCTGCTCGCCGCGCGCGGCCGCGTCGCCGAGCGCTTCGCCGGCAGCGCGGCGACCGAGGCGTCGATCCACGCGCGGCTCGGCACGTTGTTCAACACGATCGAGCTCTTGCCGGAGGCCGAAGCCGAGTTCCGTGCCGCGCTGTCGCTCTACGAGACCCACGCCGGCTCGTCGTCGCTCGAGGCGTTGCGCGCACGCGCCGATCTCGCCCGCGCGCTGACGCGCACGTCCGCGTTCGACGCGGCCGCCGCGGAGATCGCGACGCTCGAGCGGCTGACCGCCGGCGCCGGCGGCGACGAGGCGAAGTACCTGCTGGCCTCGGCGCGCAGCGCCTACGACACCAACACCGGCGACTACGCGAAGGCGCTGCCGGAGCTCGAGGACGCGCTGCGCCTGCTCGCGAACGTCGCGCCGCAGAACCTCGACGTGCGCGACGCGTTGCGCTTCGACCTGATTCCGGTCTACCGCATCACCGGCCGCACGCGCGATGCCGAGCGCGCCGCCGCCGCGCTGATCGAAGAGCTGAAGGCGCGGCCGCAGCCGAGCGCGCTGAAGCTCGCCTTCGCCGCGCAGCTGCTCGCCGAGCCGTGCATCGACGCGGGCGAATACGACCGCGCCGAGGCGCTGCTGATCGACGCGCAGAAGACGATCGTCGCCGCGCTCGGCGCCGACCATTCGCGGAACCTGCTGCTGCTGAACGATCTGCTCGACCTGTCCGAGCGGCGCCGGGACTGGCCGAGCGCGCTCGCTTACGCCGAACGCGTGCACGTGCTGATGGCGGCCAAGTTCGGCGCGGACCACGTCATGAGCAGCGTCTCGCTCGGCAACTGGGGCGAAGTGCTCTACGCGTCGGGCGATGCCGGCGCGGCCGAGCCGAAGCTCGCGGACGCGTACCGCGACCTCGCCGCGAAGCTCGGCGCGTCGAATCCGCAGGCCGGGCACGCCGGATTCTGGCTCGCCGCGGCCGAGATCGAGCTCGGCCGCACCGACCGCGCCGAGGCGCTGCTCGAGTCGATCGACGGTCCCGGCCTGCGCTCGCTCGACGCCGACGGCCTGTGGGCGTCGAAGCTCGACGCGCTGCGCGGGCTCCTGTTGCTTCGGCGCGGCGAGCGCGATGCCGCCGCGTCGCTGCTGCAGTCCGCGCTCGACGCGATGGAGCGGAAGTCCGCGACCGACAGCGTGATCTACGCTAAGGCGCGGCGCGCGCTCGGCGCGCCGGCGTAGGCGTCGCGCCGCCGCGGCGCGGCCCGCGTCAGGAGGCGCCGCGGTGCATTCCGCTCGGCGGCGGCGGCCGCCGCGGCGCGGCGGGCGCGCGATCTTGCCGCCGGCACGCGTCGGCCAGCCGCTCCCGTCGCGGCGGCTGCGCCTCGGGTGCGAACCTCGTCGGCGCGGCGCGGTACGGCGCGGAACGCCGCCCGCGGCGGCGTCACTCTTCCGCGGTCACCGTCCTCAACCCGGCGACGCTGCCGGTCTCGACGACGGCCTGCGCGCCGTGCGCGGCGGAGAGCTTCTTCATCAGCGGCAGCAGCAGGAACGCGAGCACGGTGCCGCCGACCGCGACGAAGCCGAGCTGGTTGAACAGGCCCGTGTAGATCGCCAGGCTCTCGACCGGATCGGTCAGGTTCTCGGGAATGCTGGCGAGGTTCGCGACGAGGCTCGCGGCGTACTGCGAGATGCCGGTCGCGACGAAGTACGCGCCCATCATGAAGCCGCCCATGCGCGCGGGCACGTAGCGCGCGATCATCGCGAGGCCGAGGCCGCTGACGAGCAGCTCGCCGAGCGAGTAGAAGCCGTAGCCCCAGATCATGTACCACGACGACACCTTGCCGCCGACCGCGGTTCCGCCGCTGATGCCGAAGATGAAGAAGCCGAGCGCGACGACGACGAAGCCGATCGCGAACTTCGTCGCGATGTGCAGGTCGCGGCCCTGCTTGCCGAAGTGCGCGTAGAGCCAGGCGAGCACGGGCGAGAGCAGCATGATCCAGATCGGATTCAGCGCCTGGTACTGGCCCGGCGACCAGGTGAACAGCGTCGCGCCGAACAGATGCTGCTCGAGATCGACGTTGCGCAGCGCGAACAGCGTCAGCGAGGTCGACATCTGCCCGTAGAAGATGAAGAACAGCAGCGTCTCGACGACGAGCACGAGCGCGGCGAGCAGGCCGGCGCGCTCGCTCCGCGTGCCCTTGAAGATCATGTAGGCGAAGATGGCGAGCACGATCAGGCCGGCGATCTTGACGCAGGCGTCGGCGATCGCCTGGTTCTGCACGATGAACGCGACGACGAACAGCGAGACGAAGCCGCCGCCGAGCACGATCGCGAGCCGGTCCCAGCGCACCGGCGTCTCGTCGACCGGCGAGCCGATGCCGCGCAGCGAGCGGATCATCGTCGCGTAGTTGATCAGGCCGAGCACGAGGCCGGCGCAGCAGACCGCGAAGCCGGCGTGCCAGCCCCAGTGATCCTTGATCCACGGCGTCAGCAGCATCGACACCGTCGAGCCGACGTTGACGGCCATGTAGTACAGCGTGAACGCGCTGTCGATCTTCGCGTCGTCGCCCTCGTAGATGCGCCGGACCATGTTCGCCGCATTGGCCTTGAACAGGCCGTTGCCGACGACGATCACGCCCATCGAGACGTACAGGAAGTGCAGGTTGTCGGTCGGCACCGCCATCATCAGGTAGCCGATCGCGAGGATCGCCGCGCCGATCGGCAGCGTGCGCCGCGTGCCGAGCACGTTGTCGCCGATCCAGCCGCCGATCGCCGGCGCCGCGTAGACGAGGCCGGTGAACGCGCCCCAGACCAGGTTCGCCTTCGAGTCGTCGAAGCCGATCTTCTGCACCATGAACAGCACGAGCAGCGCGGCCATGCCGTAGTAGCCGAAGCGCTCCCACAGCTCGATCAGGAAGATCGTCGAGAACGAACGGGTCTGGCTGGGACGGGCGGGCAGGGCGTTCATCGGCATCCGGAGGGTCGGTTGAAATAATTCGCGAGCGTAGCGCAAGCCGGCCGCCGGCGCGCGCCCCGGCGTGCCGCCGGCGAGCGCGCGGCGATCAGAAATCGCGATCGCCGGACAGGATCGTGCCGAGGCCGCCGAGCAGCGAGCCCTCGTCACGGTGGCCGCCGCGCTGCGGCGCCGAGGCGAGCATGCGGCCGGCCAGGCGCGAGAACGGCAGCGACTGCAGCCAGACCTTGCCCGGTCCGGTCAGCGTGGCGAGGAACACGCCCTCGCCGCCGAACAGCATGCTCTTGATGCCGCCGACCGGGCGCACGTCGAAGTCGATGCCGCGGGTGAACGCGACGACGCAGCCGGTGTCGACGTCGATGCGCTCGCCGGCGGCGAGCTCGCGCGCGACGACGCTGCCGCCGGCGTGCACGAACACGAGGCCGTCGCCGTCGAGGCGCTCCATGACGAAGCCCTCGCCGCCGAACAGGCCGGTCAGGATCTTGCGCTGGAAGTAGATGCCGAGCTGCACGCCGCGCGCGCCGCAGAGAAAGCTGTCCTTCTGGCAGATCAGCGTGCCGCCGTAGTCGGTCAGCCGCATCGCGTGGATCGTGCCCGGATACGGCGCCGCGAACGCCGCGTGCGCCTTGCCGGCGCCGCCGCGATGCGTGAACAGCGTCGTGAACAGGCCTTCGCCGCTGATCACGCGCTTGCCGGCCGAGATCAGCTTGTCGACGAAGCCGCCGCCGGCCGCGTAGGACGCGTCGCCGAACACGGTCTCGAGCTCGACCGCGGCGTCCTTGTACATCAGCGCGCCGGCCTCGGCGACGACGCTCTCGCCCGGGTCGAGCTCGACCTCGACGAACTGCATGTCGTTGCCGACGATGCGGTAGTCGATCTCGTCGGCGCGGCGCGCGAAGCTCGACGCCGGCGGCGGCCGCGGCGGCGCGCCGCCCGGCGCCGCGCCGGACAGCTCCGGCACCTCGCCGATCGGCAGCCAGTCGGCGAAGCCTTCGCGCCACGCGTAGCCGTTCGCGTCGCGGCGCGCCTGCGCGATCGCGGCCGCGTCGTCGAACGGGCCGCTCTGCCGGCCGTCGTAGCTGAAGAACCATTGCGCCACGGCGGGCTCCGTTTCAGAGGATCGGGTGCAGCGGATCGCGCATCGACGCGGCGCGCGGCGGCGGCAGCCAGCGCCGCAGCGCGGTCGCGACGACGAGCGCGTAGAGCGCGGCGACGAACGCCGACGCGGCGACGTCGGAGAGGAAATGCTTGGCCATGTCGATGCGCGCGAGCACCGCGAACAGCGGCACCGCGAGCAGCAGCGCGCGCAGGCCGCGGCGCGGGCACGCCGCCGCGAGCGGCAGCAGCAGCCCGAAGTAGAACGCCGAGTGGCCCGACGGAAACGAGCCGCCGCCGGCGAACCAGACCTGTGCCCAATCGCCGGAAGCGAGCACCTGGACCGGACGCAGGCGGCCGAAATGACTCTTGCCGGCGACCATCGTCGCCTGCGTCGCGAACTGGACCAGCGCGGCCGCGATCAATGCGCGCGGCCAGCGCGCGCGCCTGCGCCAGGCGAAGCCGGCGAGGCCGGCGGCGAGCGCGAGCCATGCGGCGAGCCAGAACCAGAGCCGCATGCCGAACAACGCGTCGAGCGCGCCGAGCCCGCCGGCGAACACGGCCGCGCCCTCGACGCCGCTCGCGTGCACCCACTCGGCGAGCGGCCGGTCCGCGCCGAGCAGCCCGAACGCGGCGAGCGCGGCGGCGAGCACGGCGACGGCGGCGAGCAGGCGGCGGTCCACCGCGGCTCAGGCGCCGGAGCGCGCGTCGATGCGTGCGCGCGCCGGTGCGGCTTCGGTCGCGCTGGCGTGCCGACGGCCGCGCTCGTCGACGGCCGTCGCGACGCCGAGCAGGGCGCGGCTGCGCCTCGCGTTCGCAGCGAACCGGCGCCTGCGCAACGGCGCCGCCGCGCGGTCGCCGAGCGCGCGGCCGACGAAAGGACTGAACGAGCGTTCCGCGTCGACCATCGATCGTTCCCGTGCCGCCGTGCGGGCGCACTCTGACGCCTCGCGGATGCCGGCGCAGCTGGCATTCGTCACGCGTCGCGCGGGCGGCGCGCTGCGTGCGCGGCACGTGCGCCGCGGCGCTTATGGCATCATAGCGCGCCTCTTTTGCGCCGTATCCGCCCGCCCATGCTGATCTTCGAGCTTTCCGAGCCCGGCCGCCGCGCGGCCGCGCAGCTTTCCGCCGACACGCCCGTGCCGGACGACCTGCCCGAGCGATTCCGCCGGCGCACGCCGACCGGGCTGCCGGAGGTCTCCGAGTTGCAGGTCGTGCGCCACTACACGAACCTCTCGCGCAAGAACTTCTCGATCGACACGCAGTTCTATCCGCTCGGCTCGTGCACGATGAAGTACAACCCGCGCGCGTGCAATTCGCTGGCGATGCTCGACGGTTTCCTCGCGCGGCATCCGTACGCGCCGGAGTCGCTGTCGCAGGGCTTCCTCGCCTGCATGTACGAGCTGCAGGAGATCCTCGCCGAAGTCACCGGCATGAAGGGCGGCGTGTCGCTCGCGCCGATGGCCGGTGCGCAGGGCGAGTTCGCCGGCGTCGCGATGATCATGGCCTACCACCGCCATCGCGGCGACCGCGAGCGCACCGAGATCATCGTGCCCGACGCCGCGCACGGCACGAACCCGGCGACCGCGACGATGTGCGGCTGCACGGTGCGCGAGATCCCGACGCAGGCCGACGGCGACATCGACGTCGAGGCGCTGAAGAAGGTGCTCGGGCCGAAGACGGCCGGCATCATGCTGACCAATCCGTCGACGATCGGCGTGTTCGAGCGGCGCATCGTCGAGATCGCGAAGCTCGTGCACGAAGCCGGCGGCCTGCTGTACTACGACGGCGCGAACCTCAACGCGATCCTCGGCAAGGTGCGCCCCGGCGACATGGGCTTCGACGCGATCCACATGAACCTGCACAAGACGTTCTCGACGCCGCACGGCGGCGGCGGTCCCGGCGCCGGCGCGGTCGGCGTGTCCGAGCGCCTGAAGCCGTTCCTGCCGGTGCCGATGGTCGAGGCCGTCACGGCGGCCGACGGCGAGGCAGCGGGCGGAGCGGCTGCCGAGAACGCCGCCGCCGGCGGCATCGTCCGCTACCGCTGGATACGCAAGAAGGACCGTCCGCTGTCGATCGGCCGTCTGGCTTCGTTCGCCGGCAACGCCGGCGTGCTGCTGCGCGCCTACGTCTACGCGCGCATGCTCGGCCGCGAAGGCATGCGCCGCGTCGCCGAGTACGCGACGCTGAACGCGAACTACCTCGCCAAGCGCCTCGCCGACAAGGGCTTCGATCTCGCCTATCCGAAGCGGCGCGCGAGCCACGAGTTCATCGTGACCGTGCAGAAGCAGAAGAAGGCGAACGGCGTGACCGCGCTCGATTTTTCCAAGAGCCTGCTCGACCACGGCATCCACGCGCCGACGAACTACTTCCCGCTGCTCGTGCCCGAGTGCCTGCTGATCGAGCCGACCGAGACCGAGAGCAAGGAGACGCTCGACGAGTTCGTCGAGGTCATGGGCACGCTGCTCGGCACCGCCGCGGCCGACCCGCAGAAGATGAAGGACGCGCCGGTCACGACGCCGGTGCGCCGGCTCGACGACGTCAAGGCCGCGAAGGCGCTCGACGTGGCCTGGCGCGGCGACGCCGCGCCGCCGGCCGCCGCCGCCGCTTGATCGCCGCCGCCGCGGCCGCGACGATGCCGAGCAGCGAACCGCGCGGCCCTCGTCAGATCTGGCGCGCGTTCCGCTGGTCCGTCGCCGGCCTGCGCGCGGCCTGGCGGCACGAGGCGTCGTTCCGGCTCGAAGGCTATCTGTGCGTCGCGCTGTTCCCGCTCGGGCTCTGGCTCGGCGACGGCGCGATCGAGAAGGCGCTGCTCTGCGGCAGCCTCGTCCTCGTGCTGTCGGCGGAGCTGCTGAACTCGGCCGTCGAGGCGGTCCTCGACAAGACCTGCCCGGAATTCCACGAGCTCGCCGGCCGCGCGAAGGACATGGGCTCGGCCGCGGTGCTGCTGCTGATGCTGAACGTCGCGTTCTGCTGGACGCTGATACTCTGGCCGCATTTCGCCCGCTGACGCCGGGAGCCGACGCGCGTGGACCTGATCACCGACCCGCAGGCCTGGATCGCGCTGCTGACGCTGTCGACGCTCGAGATCGTGCTCGGCGTCGACAATCTCGTCTTCATCTCGATCGCGGTGAGCCGGCTGCCGCCGGAGCGCCGGTCGCGGGCGCGCCGCATCGGCCTCGCGTTCGCCTGCCTGACGCGCATCCTGCTGCTGCTGTCGCTCGCGCACCTCGCGCGGATGGACGATCGCACGGCGGGCTTGTTCCATCTGTTCGGCCAGGTCATCTCGATCCGCGACCTCGTGCTCGTCGGCGGCGGCATCTTCCTCGTCGTCAAGGGCGTCATGGAGATCCTCGACGCGCTCGGCGGCGACGAGCCGCACCCCGGCGCCGCGCACGCGTCGGCGAGCTTCACGCTCGTCATCGCGCAGATCGCGCTGATCGACATCGTGTTATCGCTCGACTCGGTCATCACCGCGGTCGGCATGGTCACGCTGCTGCCGGCGATGATCGGCGCGATCGTGCTCGCGGTGCTCGTCATGATCTTCGTCGCGAACCCGATCGGCGATTTCATCGACCGCCATCCGACGATCAAGATGCTCGCGCTCGCGTTCATCATCCTGGTCGGCGCCGCGCTGATCTGCGACGGCCTCGGCGTGCACGTCTCGCGCGGCTATCTCTACTTCGCGATGGCGTTCTCGGCCGCCGTCGAAAGCCTGAACCTGCTCGTGCAGCGGCGCCGGCGCGACGCCGCGGGCTGATGCCGACCGCGACTTGCGCCGCGCCGGCGCCGGCCGCACAGTAGCCGCGCCGCCCAGGGGCGGGCGGTCTTCGACGGAGGACGTATGCGCGCGTTTCGTTGGCTTTCCGTGCTGCTGCTGACCGCTTCGCTGTGCGGCTGCGGCTACAACCAGATCCAGTCGAAGGACGAGGGCGTCAAGGCGGCCTGGTCCGAGGTGCTGAACCAGTACCAGCGCCGCGCCGACCTCGTGCCGAACCTCGTCAACACGGTCAAGGGCTACGCGCAGCACGAGGAGGACGTCTTCACGAAGGTCACCGAGGCGCGCGCCAACGTCGGCAAGATCACGATCAGCGCGGACGATCTCGGCGACGAGGCGAAGCTCCGCCAGTTCCAGGCCGCGCAGGGCGAGCTGTCGAACGCGCTGTCGCGCCTGATGGCGGTCAGCGAGAACTACCCGCAGCTCAAGGCCGACGGCCTGTTCCAGAACCTGCAGGCGCAGCTCGAAGGCACCGAGAACCGCGTCGCGGTCGCGCGCAACCGCTACATCCAGGTCGTGCAGGACTACAACACGACGATCCGCTCGTTCCCGACGAACCTGACCGCGAAGATGTTCGGCTACAAGCCGAAGGCGAACTTCTCGGTCGAGAACGAGAAGCAGATCTCGACCGCACCGACCGTCGACTTCTCGAAGCCGGCGCATTGATCAGTGCGATCGTCCGTGATCGCTGCTGCGCCGAGCGACGTCGTGCGGCGGAGGCGAATGCTTCGTGGAATCCGACGCGGCCGTCCGTGGCCGCACTTTTCAGTGAAAGATGCGATCGTCCATGATCGCCGTGTCGGCGGACGATGCGCTACCTACGAGCGCCCGGCGCTCTGCGGAATCCGACGCGGTCGTCCACGGCCGCATTTGTCAATGAAATGGATCGACAGCATCGACGTGACGGCGGCCTCGTGAACCGGTTCGTGCGGCGGCTCGCCGTGCTCGCGTGCGTGGTCGCTTTCGCGACGATCGCGTTCGCGGCCGACGGCGATCCGCAGCCGGTGCCGCGGCTCGCCGCGCGCGTGACCGACCTCACCGACACGCTGAGCGCGGCGCAGAAGCAGGCGCTCGAGAGCGAGCTCGCCGCGCTCGAGCGCGAGAAGGGGGCGCAGCTCGGCGTGCTGATCGTGCCGACGACGCAGCCGGAGGACATCGCGCAGTACGGCATCCGCGTCGCCGAGGCGTGGAAGCTCGGCCGCAAGGGCGTCGACGACGGCGCGATCCTGATCGTCGCGAAGAACGACCACCGCGTCCGCGTCGAGGTCGGCACGGGCCTCGAAGGTGCGATTCCGGACGCGGCGGGCGCGCGCATCGTCCGCGAGTACGTCGCGCCGAAGTTCCGCGCGAACGACTACTACGGCGGCATCGAGGACGCGGTCGGCGCGCTGACGAAGCTGATCCGGGGCGAGCCGCTGCCGCCGCCGCTGACCGACGACGGCGCGCGCGGCCGGCGCATGCCGCACGACCTCTTCAACGCGGCGATATTCGCGTTCTTCGTCGGCATGTGGGCGCGCGTGCTGCTCGCGCGCGTGCGCGCCGCGCCGCGCGCGGGGCTCGTCGGCGCGGCGACCGGCGGCGCCGCGTGGCTGCTCAGCGGAGTGGTGCCGTTCGGCCTCGTGCTCGGCGTGTTCGGCCTCGGGCTCGGCCTGTTCGGCGGCGGAGGCGGCGGCTTCGCGAACCGCGGCGGCTGGGGCGGCTGGGGCGGCGGGGGCTTCGGTGGCGGTGGCTTCGGCGGCGGCGGCTTCGGCGGCGGCGGAGGCGGAGGCGGCTTCAGCGGCGGTGGCGGAGGCTTCTCCGGCGGCGGTGCGTCGGGGAGCTGGTGATGCGCGCGCTGAGGCATCTGTTCGATTTCGGTTCCGCGCGGCGGCGCTTTCCGCCCGCGGTACTCGACGAGATCCGCGGCGCGATCGCGGCGAGCGAGCACCGGCACGCCGGCGAGATCGTGTTCGCGGTCGAGGGCAGCCTGCCGCTCGTCGACGTGCTGCGCGGCCGCGACGCGCGCGACCGCGCGCGCGAGGCGTTCGCGCATCTGCGCGTCTGGGACACCGAGCGCAACGTCGGCGTGCTCGTCTACGTGCTGATCGCCGACCGCGCGATCGAGATCGTCGCCGACCGCGGCATCGCGGCGAAGGTCGCCGAGGCGGAATGGCGCGAGGTCTGCGCGCTGATGCGGCGCCGCTTCGCCGAGGGCGACTACGGCGGCGGCGCGCTCGCCGGCATCGAGGCGATCACCACGATCCTCACGCGGCATTTCCCGTCCGACGGCGCGCCGCGCGCGGACGAGCTGCCGGACCGGCCGGTGCTGCTGTAGCGGGGGCGTTCCGCGGCGTGCCGCGGCCGCAGCGAAAGCGCAGGCGATCGCGCACGGCGGCCGACGTCCCGCTCGGCGCGGCGCCGAAGCGGTGTCGTCTCCACATGCCTCGGCCGCTCGGCCCGGCGTCGCGCGTGCGCGACCGGTTCGCGTCGCGCGCGTCGGCATCGCGTCGCGCCCCGCGCGAGAACGTTCAGAGCTCCGGCGCGGCCAGCGCCGCGGCGAGCGCATCGGGGCTCCGCAGCGGCGCCGAGCAATGCGTGCCGCGACAGAGCAGCGCGGCGCCGGACGGACTCCGCGCGAGCAGGTCCGGCAGGTCGCGCGCCGTGGCCGGCAGCGGATAGACGTCGGCGTCCGCGCGCACGACGGCGGTCCAGCGCGCGAGCTCGTCCGCCTGAGCACGGACGACGACGCGCGTACGCGGGCGCAGGAACTCGTCGAGCGCGAGCAGCAGCGTGCAGGCGCCCTCCGGGTGCTGCGCGAGCGTCGGCGCCGCCGCGCGCAGCGTGCGCTCGGCGGCGTCGAGGTAGCGCGGCTCGCCGAGCAGATGGCCGAGCGCGAGCAGCGCGCGCGCGGCGACGCCGTTGCCGGACGGCAGCGATTCGTCGAACCACGGCTTCGGCCGCTGCGGCAGCGGCTCGGCGTCGTGCGCGGTGAACCAGAAGCCGCCGCGCTCGCGGTCCTCGAAGCGCTCGAGCAGGTCGTCGGCGAGCGCGAGCGCGCCGTCGAGATCGCGCCGGCTCCAGCGCAGCTGCAGCATCGCGAGCAGCGCGTCGAGCAGGAATGCGTGGTCGTCGAGATAGGCCGCGTGCTTCGTCTCGCCGCGCGCGTGGCTCGCGTAGAGGCGGCCGTCGATCCACAGATGCCGGTGCACGAAGTCGAGCGCGCGCTCGGCGTGCTCGCGCAGCGCGGGCAGGTCCGGCTGCGCACGCAGCGCGCGCGCGGCGCCGGCGATCGCGAGCGCGTTCCAGGCCGCGAGCCGCTTGTCGTCGAGGCCCGGGCGCGCACGCCGCGCGCGCGCCGCGCGCAGCTTCGCGCGTGCCGAGGCCCAGCGCGCGCGTGCCGCGTCCGGCGCGATCGCGAGCCGCGCGGCGACCGCGTCGAGCGGAGCGGACTCGCGCAGGTGCCAGGCGTGCTGCTCGAAGTTCGGCGGCCGGTCGAGGCCGATGTACGGCTCGACGACGGCGAATTCGTCCGCGTCGAGCAGGGCGCGGATCTCGTCGCGCTGCCAGACGTAGTAGGCGCCTTCCGCGCCGTCCGCGTCGGCGTCGAGCGAGCTCCAGAAGCCGCCGTCGGGCGCGCTCATCTCGCCGCCGAGCCACGCCGCGACGTCGCCTGCGACGGCGGCGAAGCGCGGTTCGCCGAGCTCGACGCCGGCGCGCGCGTACAGCGGCAGCAGCGCCGCATTGTCGTAGAGCATTTTCTCGAAATGCGGGATCTCCCATTCCGCGTCGACGCAGTAGCGGAAGAAACCGCCGCCGAGATGATCGCGCAGGCCGCGCTCGGCCATGCGCGCGAGCGTGACCCGCGCGATTTCGCCGCAGCGCGCGGCGTCGGGCCGCGCCTGCGCGCGCACGCCGAGCAGCAGCTCGATCTCGCTCGCGTGCGGGAACTTCGGCGCGCCGCGGCGGCCTCCGTTCGCGGCGTCGAAGCCGTCGTCGATGCGCGCCAGCGCGAGCTCGAGCGGCCGGCGATCGAGCGCGCCGGCCGCGGCGCCGTCGCGGCCGTAGGCGGCGAGGAAGCTCGCCAGCGCGGCGTTCTGCGCGCGCACTTCGTCGGGCTTGCGGTCGAACCAGCCGCGCACGCCTTCGAGCACCTGCAGGAACGACGGCAGGCCCGCCCGCGGCGTCGGCGGAAAATACGTGCCGGCGAAGAACGGCAGAAGGTCGTCCGGCGTCAGGAACACGGTCAGCGGCCAGCCGCCGCCGCGCCGCGTCAACGCCTGGTGCGCGAGCTGGTAGACCTTGTCGAGATCCGGCCGCTCCTCGCGATCGACCTTGACGTTGACGTACAGCGCGTTCATCACGCGCGCGGTCGCCGCGTCCTCGAAGCTCTCGTGCGCCATCACGTGGCACCAGTGGCACGCCGCGTAGCCGATCGACAGCAGGATCGGCTTGTGCTCGCGCCGCGCGGCGGCGAGCGCTTCCTCGCCCCACGGCCACCAGTCGACCGGGTTGCCGGCGTGCTGGCGCAGGTACGGGCTCGGTTCGTTCGCGAGGCGGTTCGGCATGCCGCGAGTGTACGCGCGCGCGGCGCGCCGGACGTCGAGGCGGATCCGGCGGCCGCTCGCGGACCACGCCTGCCGCCTGCGCGGCGGATCGCGAGCGGCGACGGCGGCGCCCGTTCGACACGAGGCGCGAACGGTTGTCGCGCCGAGGTCGAGGCGGTAACGTGCGCGCCCCCCGATGTCGCAGGACCCACCCGTGTCCGACGCAGCCGAATATCCGGCGCTGTACCTGAAGCGCGGCGAGGACGCGCGGCTCCGCGCGGGGCACCTCTGGGTGTTCTCGAACGAGATCGACGTCGCGCGCTCGCCGCTCGCGGAGTTCGCGCCGGGCGAGCTCTGCGCGATCGTCGACCATCGCGGCAAGCCGCTCGGCCTCGGCTACGTGAATCCGGGCTCGCTGATCGCGGCGCGGCTCGTCGTGCGCGGCGTCGAGCACGCGCTCGACCGCTCGCTGTTCGTGCACCGGCTCAACGTCGCGCTCGGCTTGCGCGAGCGGCTCTACGACGAGCCGTACTACCGGCTCGTGTTCGGCGAGGCCGACGGCCTGCCCGGCCTCGTGCTCGACCGCTTCGGCGACGACGTCGTCGGCCAGATCGCGACGGCCGGCATGGAGCGGCTGAAGGACGCGCTGACGGATGCGATCGTCAAGATCGTCAAGCCGCGCCGGCTCTGGTGGAAGAACGACGCATCGGTACGCGCGCTCGAGCAGCTGCCGGACTACGTCGAGCTCGCCCACGGCGAGGCCGGCGGCGAGACGCTCGTGCGCGAGGGCGGGCTCGAGTTCGCGATCGATCCGGCCGGCGGGCAGAAGACCGGCTGGTTCTACGACCAGCGCGAGAACCGCGACCGGCTCGCACGCTTCGTGCGCGGCCGGCGCGTGCTCGACGTATTCAGCTATCTCGGCGCCTGGGGCCTGCGCGCGGCCGCGGCCGGCGCGGACGAGGTCGTCTGCGTCGACGCGTCCGCGAGCGCGGTCGACGCGATCGGCGCGAACGCGGCACGCAACGGGCTCGCCGACCGCGTCGTCGCGGTGCGCGCCGACGCGTTCGAGCACCTGAAGGCGCTGCGCGACGCGCGCGAGCGGTTCGACGTCGTCGTGCTCGACCCGCCCGCGTTCGTCAAACGGCGCAAGGACTTCGCCGAGGGCCGGCTCGCCTACCGCCGCCTCAACGAGCTCGGCATGCAGGTGCTCGCGCGCGACGGCATCCTCGCGACCTGCTCGTGCTCGTACCATCTGCCGCGCGCGGCGCTGCTCGAGGCCGTGCAGCAGGGCGCGCGCCATCTCGATCGGCAGGTGCAGGCGTTGATCCAGCTGCAGCAGGCGCCGGACCATCCGGTGCATCCGGCGGTCCCGGAGACCGATTACCTCAAAGGGTTCGTCTGCCGCGTGCTGCCGGCTTGAGCGGCGTCGCTGCGGGTCGAATGCGCTGCGGAAGATCGGGTCGCCGTCGAGCCGGAAATCGATGCCGTCGCGGATCTCGCCCGCGGCCAGCGTGTTCGGCGTTGGTCGTGCCGCGGCCGGATTCCGGCCGACTTCGGCGCACGGCCGCGCGGCGAAGAATCCGCTGGCGCCGTCGTAATCGTAGCCGATCGCCTGCACGTAATACGTGCCGGGGAACCATGCGCCGGTTTGGTAGTTGCCGCTGCCGTCGATGTCGTCGCCGTTCCAGATGTTGTCGCCGTCCCAAACCAGATTGAACGCGTCGTCGCACACGCGGATTTCCGCCGAGCGCACGAGGCCGGTCACCGCGTCGCGCATGTTGCCGATCGCGGCGCCGAGCTGCAGCGCGAAATCGACGTGGTCGTGTACCACGCCGTCCGGGCACCGGGCGCTCGCGCCGCCGCGGACGGCCGGGCATCGGTCGGCGGTCCGCTCCCCGTTGCGGGCGCGTACGCGATCGTCAACGGAAACGGCGGCGCGCGCCGATCCTGCTGCGGCGAGTGGGCGGCCGGCGTCGAACCGGGCACAATCGGCCGATGCCGCGTCGCCGCTCCGCCCGCCCGTGACCCCGTACTTCGTCGACTTCGATCCCGTCGCGTTCTCGCTCGGCCCGGTGCAGGTGCACTGGTACGGCATCATGTACCTGCTCGGCTTCGCCGGCGCGTGGCTGCTCGGCGAGCATCGCCGACGCGCCGGGCGCCTGCCGGTCAGCCGCGACGCGTTCTCCGACCTCGCGTTCTATCTGATGCTCGGCGTCGTCGTCGGCGGCCGCGTCGGCTACATGCTGTTCTACGACACCGCCGAGCTCGTTCATCATCCGCAGAGCCTGATCCGCGTCTGGGAAGGCGGCATGTCGTTCCACGGCGGCCTGCTCGGCGTGCTCGTCGCGGGCCTGCTGTGGACGCGCCGGCACGGCCTGCATTTCTTCGACGTCATCGACTTCGTCGCACCGATCGTGCCGGTCGGCCTCGGCCTCGGCCGGCTCGGCAACTTCATCAACGGCGAGCTGTGGGGCGCGCCGACGACGAAGCCGTGGGGCATGATCTTCCCGAACGCGCTCGACGCGCTCGGCAAGAGCCGCGACGAGCTGCGCGCGATGTATCTCGCCGGGCAGCTCAACGGCGAGGCGCGGCATCCGTCGCAGCTCTACGAGTGCGCGCTCGAAGGCGTCGTGCTGTTCGCGGTGCTGTGGATCTACTCGCGCAAGCCGCGGCCGCGCTACGCGGTCTCGGGCCTGTTCGCGCTGCTCTACGGCACGTTCCGCTTCGTCATCGAGTTCGTGCGCGTGCCCGACGCGCAGCTCGGCTATCTCGCGTTCGGCTGGGTCACGATGGGCCAGATCCTGTCGCTGCCGCTGATCCTGGCCGGGCTGCTGCTGCTCGCGCTGTCGCGCCGCG
This sequence comes from Dokdonella sp., assembly GCA_036398645.1. Taxonomy (GTDB): domain Bacteria; phylum Pseudomonadota; class Gammaproteobacteria; order Xanthomonadales; family Rhodanobacteraceae; genus Dokdonella_A. The sequence continues at coordinate 17,971 of DASWOS010000084.1, forward strand.
CGCCGACGCTCGTGCCGCAGCCGCAGCTCGCCGACGGCGGAGGCGCGCGCTGATGCGCGCGTACCTCGACCTGCTGCGCCACGTGCTCGAGCGCGGCGCCGTCAAGGCCGACCGCACCGGCACCGGCACGCGCAGCGTGTTCGGCTGGCAGATGCGCTTCGATCTCGCGGACGGCTTCCCGCTCGTCACGACGAAGAAGCTGCACCTGAAGTCGATCGTGCACGAGCTGATCTGGTTCCTGCGCGGCGAGACGAACACGCGCTACCTGCGCGAGCACGGCGTGACGATCTGGGACGAATGGGCCGACGCCGACGGCGAGCTCGGCCCGGTCTACGGCAAGCAATGGCGCTCGTGGGCCGGCGCGGACGGCCGCGTCGTCGACCAGATCGCCTGGGTCGTCGACGAGATCCGGCGCAACCCCGATTCGCGGCGCCTCGTCGTCAGCGCGTGGAACGTCGCCGACCTGCCGAAGATGGCGCTGCAGCCGTGCCACGCGTTGTTCCAGTTCTACGTCGCGGACGGGCGGCTCTCGTGCCAGCTCTACCAGCGCTCCGGCGACGTGTTCCTCGGCGTGCCGTTCAACATCGCGAGCTACGCGCTGCTGACGCAGATGGTCGCGCAGGTGACCGGCCTCGCGCCCGGCGAGTTCGTGCACACGCTCGGCGACGCGCATCTGTACTCGAATCACGTCGAGCAGGCGCGCGCGCAGCTCGCGCGCGCGCCGCGGCCGCTGCCGAAGCTCGTGCTGAATCCGGACGTGCGCTCGCTGTTCGACTTCCGCTACGACGACGTGCAGTTCGTCGGCTACGCGCCGCACCCGCCGATCAAGGCGCCGGTCGCGGTGTGACGTCGCCGCCGCGCGTCGCGGCCGCGCGTATCGTGCCGTCGCCGCGATCGCCGCCGCAGGGCGCGCGTGCGGCGCTCGTCGCTCGCCGCACGATGCGTGGCACGGACATCGCCGTGCGTGACCGCGGACGGAGCTCGCGGCGACCGAGCTGACACAGCGAGTCGCGCGCTGCGACAATGCCGCGATGATCGTCAGCCTCGTCGCCGCGCTCGACCGCGACTACGCCATCGGCCGCGGCGGCGCGATGCCGTGGCACCTGCCGGACGACCTCGCGCGGTTCAAGGCGCTGACGCTCGGCAAGCCGGTGCTGATGGGCCGGCGTACCGCGCTCGCGATCGGCCGTGCGCTGCCCGGACGCACGAACCTCGTGCTGACGCGCGGCGCCGCGGCGCCGTTCGCGGCGCAGGTCGCGGTGCATTCGCTCGACGAAGCGCTCGAACGCGCCGGCGGCGCGGCGGAGCTCGCCGTGATCGGTGGCGGCGAGGTCTACGCGCTCGCGCTGGCGCGCGCGACGCACATGCACCTGACCTGGGTCGACGCCGCGGTCGTCGGCGCCGATGCGTTCTTTCCGCGCTTCGACGCCGCGGACTGGACCGAGATCGCGCGCGAGGAACGTCCGGCCGACGCGCGTCACGCATTCGCGCGCACGTTCGTCGACTATCGCCGGCGCGCCGCGCGCGCGGATGCTGCATAGCCGCACTGCGGCGTCGGTCGAGAGTCGAACGCACGATCCTGCGAGCGCGGGGGTCGAGCGGCCGTGAAAGACGTGCCTGTCGTTTCTTGCAGGATTCGCGACGAACGTGCATTCGCTAGGTTGCCGCCGTCGAGCGTCCGCGCCGTCGCGCCGCCTGCGCGCCGGTCCCGCA
>DASWOS010000085.1:0-7797 GCA_036398645.1 Dokdonella sp.
GGCTCCGTCGCCAGCCCGAACCGCGAGACCGAGGCGATGCGCGACGGCAGCGACGCGGTCAGCGACTGGCCGATCCTGAATGCGTTGTTGAACACGGCCGGCGGCGCGACCTGGGTCAGCGTCCATCACGGCGGCGGAGTAGGGATGGGCTATTCGCAGCACGCCGGCGTCGTCGTCGTCTGCGACGGCTCGGCCGACGCGGACCGGCGGCTCGCCCGCGTGCTCTGGAACGATCCGGCCAGCGGCGTCATGCGCCACGCCGACGCCGGCTACGAGGCCGCGATCGCCTGCGCGAGGGCGCAGGGGCTGAAGCTGCCGATGCTGTAAGGAATCTCGGCGCGGCGCAGGTGTTCTCGGTGGCGGGATCGCATCCGAAGCCTGCGCCTACGCGAGCGAGCGCAGGCGAGCGCACCTATGCAAGCAGCCCACGAAGCGGCGGCGTGAGGCGCGGTCGATCGCGCCCGTGCGCGACCGCGGCCGAAGCCTGCTCCGACGCGAGCGCGATGCTTCAGTCGCGCGGCGGCAGCGACGGAGCCGACGTTCGCGCAGTCATGCGCGCCGCGGTCTCGCGCCGAGCGGCGTGCTTGAGCTGCCGCTCGGCCCAGCGCTTCAGCACGCGTGCGCGGCGCGCGCCGACCTGGGGATCGCGCACGACTTCTTCGACGCGCGCGAGCAGCGCATCGACGTTCTCGCGCGGCGGCGCGTGCTCGTCGCCGCCGGACCAGACGTCGATCCAGCGGTCGCTGCGCTCGCCGATGCGCAGCACCGCGCGGAAATAGCGCGGCTCGCGGCGTCTCAACTGCACGAGATCGACGAGCGCGGCGACGATCGCGAGCGGGCTCAGCACGAGGTCGCGCGCGGCATCGAGCAGCAGCTTCAGTTGCAGCACGGCGACGCCGCGCAGCAGCGGCATCGCGTCTCGGCGAACCCGGTCGTTCATCGCCGCCAGCGTAGACCAGTTCGCCGCGCACGTGAATCGCGCCGTCGACGTCGCGGGGCGCGCGCGTTCGACGCGGGCAGGCGGCTCGTGTTGGAATAGCCGCCCGGCTCCCGCCGCCGCTCGGACGCGCACTCGTAGACGTGGACATGCTTCTGCCGGACCTGCTCCGGATCGCCGCGGTCTTCCTGCTCGTCTTCGCCAACGGATTCTTCGTCGCCGCGGAGTTCTCGCTGGTCTCGGTGCGGCGCAGCCGCGTCGCCGAGCTCGTCGCGCAGCGGCACGCCAACGCGCTCGCGTTGCAGCGCGCGGTCGATCGTCTCGATGCGAATCTCGCCGCGACGCAGCTCGGCATCACGCTGTCGTCGCTGGCGCTTGGCTGGATCGGCGAGCCGGCGCTCGCTCATCTCGTCGAGCCGGCGCTGGCGCCGCTCGGCCGCACCGCGGCCGCCGCGTCGCACGCGATCGCGGCGGTGGCCGCGTTCCTGCTGATCACCGCGCTGCACATCGTGCTCGGCGAGCTCGCGCCGAAGAGCCTCGCACTGCAGCGGAGCGAGCGTACCGCGTTGCTCGTGGTGCGGCCGCTCGCGCTGTTCCTGTTCGCGTTGCGCCCGGCGATCGCCGCGTTGAACGGCCTCGGCAACGGCGTGCTGCGCCTGTTCGGGCTGCAGCCGGGCAGCGGCGAGGAGTCACTGCACTCGCCCGACGAGCTGAAGCTGCTCGTCGCCGAGAGCCGCCGCGCGGGTCTGCTGCAGCGCGCCCAACAGGAGGTCGTCGAACGCACGTTCAACCTGGCCGGCCGGCGCGTGCGCGACGTGATGACGCCGCGCCCCGACGTCGAATGGCTCGACGCCGCGGACGACGCCGACGCGATGCTGCGGAGCCTGCGCGAATGCCGGCACGAGCAGATGCTGGTCGGCCGCGGCAGCCTCGACGACGTGCTCGGCGTCATCCGCAAGCAGGACCTGCTCGACCAGCTCCTGCGCGGGGACGCGCCGGACCCGCTCGCGACGTTGCGCGAACCGCTCGTGCTGCACGAGGCGACGCCGATCCTGAAGGTGCTCGAGCAGTTCCGCGCGCGGCCGATTTCGATCGCGGTCGTCATGGACGAGTACGGCACGCTCGGCGGCATCGTGACGCGGACCGACTTGCTCGAGGCGATCGCCGGCGAGCTGCACGGCGCCGGCGAGGAGCCCGACGTCGTCGCGCGCGGTGACGGCACGTTCCTGATCGACGGGCTCGCGGCGGTCGCCGATGTGTTCGACCGGCTCGGTATCCGCCGCTGGCCGGAAGCGCGCGACTTCAACACCGCGGCCGGCTTCGTGCTGCAGCAGCTCGGCCGGATCCCGGGCGCCGGTGAGCACGTCGACTGGGAAGGCTGGCGCTTCGGCGTCGTCGAGATGGACGGCCATCGCATCGACACGATCGCGGCGGCGCCGGTGCCGTCGCGACGACACGACGACGGCGCGGACGCGGACGCGTAAAACGCGAGCGCGCCGCGCACTCAGCGCATCGAGCCGTGCAACGCGTGCGGCGGCGGGGCGCGGCGCGCGATCCGATCCAGGACTCCGGAAATGCGGCCGGCCGGAGCGTGAGCGCTCCGGCCCGCCGTGCCACTCGCCCGTGCACCGCGTCAGTGATGCCTCGGCGCCGTGCCCGGCTTCGCGAGCTTCTCGTGCTGCGTCGCGAGCCGCTCGCCCGGCGTCACGTTCGAGAGCGCGACGATCAGCTTGTTCTTCCAGCCGGCGACGACGTCGGCCTCGCCGTCCTTCATCGCGTCGTAGCCGATCTTCGCGACCTTCGCGGGGTCGGCCTTCTTCTCGGCGCCGACCTTCGTGTCGAGCATGCCGGCGCGCTCGAAGAACTCGGTCTCGGTCGGGCCCGGCATCAGGCACGAGACGGTCACGTCGGTTTCCTTGAGCTCGTCGCGCAGCGCCAGCGCGAACGAGTCGATGAACGCCTTCGTACCGTTGTAGACCGCGTGATAGCTGCCCGGCTGGAAGCCCGCGATCGAGCCGGTGATGAGAATGCGGCCGTGGCCGCGGCGGCGCATGCCGGCGGCGACCTGGTGGAGCAGGTACAGCGTGCCCGTCACGTTCGTGTCGATGACGTGCTGGATGTCGGCGAACGACTGATCGAGGAAGCCGCCGCCGAGGCCGTGGCCGGCATTCGCGAACAGCGCGTCGATCGGGCGGCCGTCGACCGCCGAAAGCAGCGCGTCGACGCCGCCGCGCGTGGCGAGGTCGCATTGCACCGCGGTCACGTTCGCGCCGCAATTGCGGAACGTCGTGACCGCCTCGTCGAGCGGAGTGTCCGCGCCGACGACGAGATCGTAACCGTCCTGTGCGGCAAGCTTGGCGAGCTCGTAGCCGATGCCGGTCGAGGCGCCGGTGACGAGCGCGAGTTGACGGGTAGTGTTCGTGGAAGCCATGCGCAGTTGCTCCTTGATGATCGGAGGGAACCGCAGCGTAGGCCCGCAGCGCAGGCCGCGGGGTGAATCCGTTACGGCTGCGCTGGCTCGGCGTTCATCTCCACGCTGATCGACGCGACGGCAGAGTTCGTTCGACGCGCGCCGCTCGTCGGTGCTCGGGTTCTCCTTGCGCGTCGAAGCACTGCGCAGGCAGCAGCGCGCCGCGAGCGCGGCAACCGAATGCGCATCGATCGCGAGCGAAACGCCGGCCTTCGTCACGTTTCCTGGCCTACGCGGTGACGCCGTGCACGAGCCGGGGTGCGCGGACGAATTCCGGTAGGAGTCGCCGCGTCGACCTTCGGAACACAACCGCGAGCTCCGCTACTCGAACGTGTCGGAAAAGATGTGATCGTAAATGAGCCGCGCGATACCGAAGAACGCATCGCCGCCCGAGCCATCCGGGTTGGTGACTTGCGCGCCGCCGCCGATCAGCAATCCACGCGACGTCAATGCGACGGCATGGGTCAGGTCGTCGTAGTTTCCGGAGCTTTCGTACGAGCCGAAAAGATGGCCTTGATTCGCGAACGTGGTGTCCAGCACGCCGTCCGGCCGCAGCTTGGCCGCGCCGAAGTACCGCTGAGTCGAATTCGAGTCGTGCAGCACATCGCCGACGCCGATGATCGCGTCGTCGGTCACCAGCAGCCGCGCCAACGCCTGCAGGGGGCCCGTGATGTTCGGCCGCACGCGCACGACGCGCGGCTGGCCCGCGTTGAACGTGGGATCGCGCGAGCCGTCGGACAGCAGACGGTGGAAAAACCATTCGGAGTCTTCGGCGGAAGCGGGCTGCGTGGCGCCGCCGACGACGATGCGCCCCTGCGCGTCGACCGCCAAGTCGTTGGCGGTCGACTCCTGCAAGATGGCGTAGTGCAGTCTCCCGTCGCCGTCGCTTCCGAATGAAGGATCGCGTTGGCCGCTCGGCAGCAGGCGCGCCAGTTCGATTTCGAGATGGGGCGGAGCCCCGGCTGCCGTCGTGAAGCCGTACCCGCCGACGACGATTTTCCCGTCCTCCTGTACGGCCAAAGACGTCGCGACGTCGGTGTCGTCGCCGCCCGGCCCGCCGAGGTCGAACGCGATCGAGGCGATACCGTGATTGCCGAAACCCGTATCGAGACCGCTCAAGTCGGCAAGGAGGCGGACCACCGCGAAGTCTTGATTGTCGTTGACGCCGTAGACCGTCTGCGCGACGAGTATCTTTCCGTCGCCGGCGATGCGCAGGCGGCTGAAGCCGGACGTCTTGCCGATGTCGAACGTGACGTAACCGTTGCCGCCCCCGATCGATGTGTCGAGCGACGTGCCGTCCGCTGCCAGGACCGCGACGAGCAGTTGCGCGTCTCCGGAGACGCCGCCGACGAACAGCGCACGGCCGTCCCGCAATAGCGCCATGTCCTGGAAATAGCTGAATCGAGGCCACTGGCTGAAGTGATCGAAACGGACGTAGCCCAATCCGCCGGGACCGAACGACGAGTCGTACGACCCGTCTTCGCGCAGCCGCGTCGCGCAAAAACTCGGAACGGTCTCGCTTCCGGCCGGCGTCGATTCGACGTGGGAACAGCTTCCCGCCATCAGGATGCGACCGTCCGGCAAGACCGCCAATGCGCTGCCGACATCGGAGTGGTCCGGAGAAACGCTGACCAGTTCCCGGCCACCGTCGGCGAAGCTCGCGTCGAACTCACCGTCGAGCGCATGGACGGCGCGCGCGAAAAGCAGGCCGCAGCAGAACAGACGGACCGCGTTCCGGCGCGGCATCGAAAACAGGGTGGACATCGGATTCGCTCGGCGGCGTCCGCAAGCTGGACATCCTCGTATACAGAAAACGGCGGCCAATCAGGCCACGGATGGAGCCGCGCGAATGTCGGATCGGGCATCGGTCCGGCGCGACCGGGAAGCATCGGCGGCGATGCACCGACTTCCTCGTCCGAATTTATTTTACATAATATGCATTGTGCATCCTATCGGGGCCGTGGCTCGCTTCGTGCTTCATCGTGCTCGTCGTCCGATGCTCCGAAGGCCCAAGGATTTCGCCATGGCTCTCAGCCCGTCCGTCGTGTCGATCACGGTGCTCGTCGTCGTCTTGTGCCTCTCGTGCATCGTCAAAGCGATCGCGGCGAAGCCGCGGTCGGATATGACGCGCCTGCGCTACAAACGCATCGATCTCTTCAACGCCACCGAGCACGCGTTCCTGATCGCGCTGCGCAACCGCGCTCCGCCGCACGTCGCCGTGCTGGCCAAGGTGCGCGTCGCCGACATCCTGGCGCCGCGGCACCACGACGTGCCGGCGTTCAATCGCATCCAGCGCAAGCACGTCGACTTCGTGCTCTACAACCTGCAGAGCCGCGTGGTTCTGCGCGCGATCGAGCTCGACGGTCCGGCGCACGCGTCCAAGCGCATGATCAAGTCCGACCAGGTCAAGAATTCGTGCTTCGCGAGCGCAGGCGTGCCGCTGACGCGCGTGCCGGTCGCGGACTGGAACAAGCCCGAGACTTTGCATGCGCTGTTCGAGCCGTCCGCGGCCGGTCACGACGACCACGTCGTCGGTTCGGGCCGTGCGGCGGCTGCCGGAACGCGCGGCGGCGCGGGCTTGCGCGAAGCCGCGTCCATCGTGGCGCCGGCAGCGCGGGGCACCGAACGGCTGCATCCGGCCCGCCCGACCACTGCGTCCGCGCGACCGGCCACGGCCGCCACGGCCGTCGGAACTCGACCCGGCGCAGGCGCCACGCGGTCGTGATCACCGATCGGGCTCGTCACGGCCGCCGCGACGCGGGACTTCGGCGGCGCACCGAACGCCGCCGATACGGTACGCCGGCGGCGTGACCGGAATCGCGGCACCGTCAAAAGCGGACGCAAGCGTCAGATTCTGACCGACGTCGTTCACGGCTGCGTGTACGCCGCGCGGCCGGGGTGCCGGCCGGATCCCGCCCGACGAGCATGATCGACGCTGCCGCCATCGATTCGCCGCACGCATCGCCGGCGCGGCGCCGCCGCCGATCGTGACGCCGAGGCGACTGCCGGTCCGCGCGGCGCCGTCGGTCTGTGCCGCGGGCGGCGGCGCGGCGCCACGCGCATTCAGTCGCCACGGCCCACTGCGCCGGTGCCGACCTCGGCGCATGGCTCGCCGTCGTGAACGCGCGTGCACGGTCGAGCTCCGCATCTATTCCATGCGTCGTCAGCGCGCCCCCGCCCCGTCAGCGCCGCGCGCGGAAGAAGCCGGTCAGCAGCGCCGAGGCGTCGGCCGCGAGCACGCCGCCGGCGATCTCGACGCGATGATTGTGGCGCGGATCGGCGATCAGATCGAACACGCTGCCGGCCGCGCCGGTCTTCGGATCGGCGGCGGCATAGACGATCCGCGCGATGCGCGCGTGCACGATCGCCATCGCGCACATCGCGCACGGCTCGAGCGTCACGTACAGCGCGCAGCCGACCAGCCGATGGTTGCCGAGCCGCCGCCCGGCCTCGCGCATCGCGACGATCTCGGCGTGCGCGCTCGGGTCGCATTCGGTGATGTTGCGATTCCAGCCTTCGCCGACGACCTCCCCGGTCGGCGCGACGACGATCGCGCCGACCGGGATCTCGCCGTGCTCCCGGTGTGCGCGCTCGGCGAGCGCGAGCGCATGCCGCATGTGCGCGAGGTCGGATTCGGTCGAAACGGATGCGTCGGGCATCGGGGACTCGCGGATCGGCGCACGATTCTCGGATGCCGGCCGCGTCGGCTCAAGCCTCGCCGGGACGAGCGCGCGTTCCGCCGATGCGCACGCGACGCCGCACGACCGGTCCGATCACGGGCCGACCTCCTGCGCGACGCGCAGCAGATAGCCGGCGAAGCCGTCCGGCGCGCGGCCGCGCGGACGCGCGCTCGTCGTGACCACCGGCGCGGCGCGGCGCGCGATGCGTGCGCCGGCGCGCGCCAACGCGTCGACGAGCGCGACGTCCTCGTGGGCCGGCAACGGCGCGAATCCGCCGCAGCGCAGATACCACGACGCATCGCAGCCGAGATTCGCGCCGTGCACGTGCGGATGTCCGTCGCGAACCGGATTCAGCTCGCGGTAGCGGCGGGCCACGCGCGGCGGATATCCCGCCCAGTCCTCGACGCGAACCATGCCGCAGAACGCGTCCGCGTCGCACGCGAGCTGACCCTGCAGCCAGTCGTGCGGCACGGTGGAATCCGCATCGGTGGAGGCGAGCCATCGCGCGCCCTGCGCGATCGCCACGTCCGCGGCGAGACGGCGCGCGCTGCCGGCATTGCCGTGTCGCAGCGTCACCGTGCGCGCGCCGAACGCCGAGGCGATGCGTGCGGTTCCGTCGCGGCAGCGATCCAGCGCGACGACGACCAGCACCGGCTCGTCGCGCAGGCCCGGGTGGCGCGCGGCCGCCGACACCGACGCGAGGCACGCAC
>DASWOS010000086.1:0-5803 GCA_036398645.1 Dokdonella sp.
TCACGTTGACCGCGTTCCACACGCCGAGCGCGAGGAACGCGCCGGCGTAAGCGGCCCAGAAGCGCAGCCGCGCGGCCGCCGTGTCGCTCGTCGCCATTCGCGTCTCCGGAGTGGAGCGCCGGATTGGAGCGCAGCGCGCCCGCGCTGGCAACGCCGGCGTGGCGGACGGGACGCGGCGCGGTGCGAACGGGACGGCGACGCCCGATCGGCCGCGGCGCGGCTCGGGCGGACGGCACCTGCGGCCTGTGCAGACCCGGATGCGGCGCCGCCCGACCGTCGCAGCCCAGTCGCGGCCGCGACGCGCACGCTCGCGGGGTCGAGCCGCAGCCCGTCGTCGGCGCCGCGCTGCGCAGTTTTCCAGGCGTCGACGGCGCATGCTCGCAGGCGCCCGAGCACGCCGCCGAGCAGGAACGAAGCGCTGCGGACGCCCCCGCCTCAGTCGGCGACGTCGGGCTCGAAGAACGACCAGCGCACGTCGGTGAAGCGCGCCTTCATGTCGCGCTCGATCGCGTTGATCGCGTCGACGACGCCGCGCGCGGAGAGTCCTTCGCGCATCCGTGCCTTGACCGCGACCATGACGTCGTTGCCGAGCTGCAGCGTGATCACGCTGAACACCTGCGCGATCTCCGCGCGCGCCTCGAGGAACGCGAGGAGTTCGGCGCGCATCGCCGCGTCGACGCTCTGCCCGATCAGGAGCGCCTTGACCTCGATCGCGACGAACACCGCGACGACGACGAGCAGCACGCCTATCGCGAGCGTGCCGATCGCGTCGAACAGCGGATTGCCGGTCGCGACCGTCAGCAGCACCGCGGCCAGCGCGAACGTCAGGCCGAGCAGCGCGGCGAGATCCTCGCCGAAGATCACGATCAACTCGCTCTGGCGACTCTCGTGGAACCAGCGCCAGAGGCTGCGCCCGCCGCGCGCCTTCGCGACCTCGCTCAGGCAGCCCCACATCGACACGCTCTCGGCGACGATGCCGAACGCGAGCACGCCGACGGCGAGCCACGGCCACTTCAGCGGCTCCGGCGCGGCCAGCTTGTGCAGGCCCTCGTAGATCGAGAACGCGCCGCCGACCGAGAACAGCAGCAGCGCGACGAGGAACGACCAGAAGTAGATCGCCTTGCCCTGGCCGAGCGGATGTTCCGACGACGCCGGCGCCTTCGCGCTGCGCACGCCGATCAGCAGTAGGCCCTGGTTGCCGCAGTCGGCCAGCGAATGCACGGCTTCGGCGGTCAGCGCGCCGGAGCCGGTCGCGAGCGCGGCGGCGAGCTTGGCGACGAAGATCGCGAAGTTCGCGCCGAGCGCGAAGAAGATCGTCTTGAGCGAATCGGCTTTGCCGGACATGCGTGGGTTCCGCGATCGAGAACGACGAAAGAATCCGCGCACGAGGCGCGGCCGCGGCGGCGGCCGACCGCCGGCACCGCCGTCGCAGCGGGCCTTGCGCGGATGCGCGCGAGTCTAGCAGCGCGGTGGCGCGGATTCGGCGGCGGCGAGCGCGGCCTGCGTCTTCTTCGGCAGGTTCGCGCGCACGAGCTCGTACGAGCGGCGCACGAACGCGGCGAGTTCGTCGTGCGCGAAGCGCTCCGGCTCGGTCACGCTGATCCAGAACGCTCGCGCCGTGTACGGTGCCGCGCCGATGCCGGGACGGTCGGTCAGCTCGAGAAAGCGCTCGGCGTCGACCTTGAACGAGAGCCGGCCGCGCTCGGGCCCCAGCGTGCACAGCACGACGAACATCTTGTTCGCGACGCTGTGCACGAGGTCGATTTCCCATTTGATCGAGCGCGCGACGCCGGGCCAGTGCGCGCACAGCGCGTCGAGCTGCTCGGCGCTCATCCCGCTCGCCTGCGCGTTCGCCATCGCCCCGCTCCGCCGACGCCCGCCGGCACCCTAGCATGCGCGTCGTTCGCGGTGCAGTCTTACGCGCAGCGACCCCGGCAGTGCGCATGGCCGACTCGACCGACGATCCGAATCCGCTCGACTACCGTTCGGCCACGCGTCCTCCGCGCCGGCGCGCACCGTCGACGCCGCGCGCGCCGGCGCTGCCGGCCGCGGAGCGCGTCGTGCTGCGCGACGGTCGCGTGCTGCAGCTGCGGCCGATTCACGCATCCGATGCGCCGGCGTTGCAGCGTGCGTTCCTGCGGCTGACGCCGGACCAGATCCGCGCGCGCTTCTTCTATCGGATCACCGAGCTCGGCGAGGCGCTGGCCGCCCGGCTGTGCAACCCGGACGTGGAGACGACCGCCGCGTTCGTCGTCACCGACGCCGACGGCGGCGAGATCCGCGGCGAGGCGCGTCTCCTCGTCGACGCGACGACCGCGGGCGCCGAGTTCGGCATCGCCGTCGATCCGTCGTTCACCGGCCGGGGCGTCGGCCGCGCGCTGATGCGCAAGCTGATCGACGAGGCGCGCCGGCGCGGCCTCGTCGAGCTCTGGGGCGAGGTGCTGACCGAGAACGCGCTGATGCTCGACCTCGCGAGCCGGCTCGGCGCGCAGCGCGAGGCCGTCGCCGGCGAACCGGGACTGATGCGCGTCCGCTTCGATCTGACGCGGCTGCCGCCGGAGCCGCCCGAGCCGGACGCGTAGCGCGGCGCGGGAGCGACCCGCATCGGGCTGCGCGAGCGCGACGTCGCCGCGCTCGCCGCCTCCGTTACGGTACGTTATATTGTATCTTTATTGGATCGGCACTCGTCCGCGACGCGTCGGGCGCGGCCGAGCGGCTCGCGCCGCACGCGGTTCGTTATGGGAGGCAGGCTTGATCCACGTCCACGTACGACGCCGGCGAGGGTGCGGCGCGTCCGTCCGTCCGCGCCACCGCGGCCGCGTCGGCCGGGGCGATCGATGCACGCGGCGCCGCGCGCGCGCCGTCGCGCGCGTGCGTGCTCGTGCGAGTCATTGCCGACGCGCGCCCGGACGCGGTCTTCGCGACGCTCGGCGCATTCGGCCGTGACCGGGATGCGACGGCTGGCCTGTCCGCGCGGCGAACGCTCGACGTCCTCGTGCGCGGCCGTCGCGTCGATCGCGCCGCGGCGACGCCGGGCGCGTGCACGATCCGGCATGCCGCGTCACGCCCGCTGCCGGTCCGCGCGCGGCCTCGGCCGTGCCGCGTGCGCTACGCCGGCGCGCGCGGCCGAGCGAGCGGCTGCGGGGCGAGCGCGCCTGCGGCGACCCTGCGCGCGACGATGCCGGAGATCCGCGGCGTCCGCACGTCGTGCGACCGCGGCACGGAGCCGCACGCCGGCCGTCGCGTCACGCGCAATGAACTATGTTATAACGTTTCATAAACGTCCTCACCGAACGGGAACTCCGATGCCTCGTATCCGTCCTCTCGCGGCCGTGCTGGCCGCGCTGTTCATCGCACCGTCCTCCTGGGCCGACGCGCCGGCGCCGGATTCGGCCGACGCGCCGCAAGACCGCAACGACACGACGCAGCTGCCGAACGTGACGGTGACCGCGTCGCCGCTCGCGCAGCCCGGCAGCGAGCTGATCCAGCCGTCGGCCGTGCTCGCCGGCTCCGAGCTCGACGACCGCCGCGGCAACACGATCGGCGAGACCGTCGAGCAGATTCCCGGCGTGCAGTCGTCGTACTTCGGCGCCGGCGTCGGCCGGCCGATCATCCGCGGGCTCGAAGGCTCGCGCGTGCAGGTGCTCGAAGGCGGCATCAGCTCGCTGGATCTGTCCGGCGCGAGCAACGACCACGCGGTCACGATCGACCCGTTCCTCGCCGATCAGGTCGAGGTGCTGAAGGGCCCGTCGACGCTGCTGTACGGCGCCGGCGCGATCGGCGGCGTCGTCAACGTCGTCGACGGCCGCATTCCGGAAACGCCGATCGACGGCGTGCACGGGCGCACGCAGTTCGGTGCGAGCAGCGCCGACGACGGCCGCAACGGCGTCGTGCGCGTCGACGCCGGCAACGGCGAATTCGCCGTGCACGGCGACTGGTCGCGACACTTCTCCGACGACTACGACCTTCCGAACGGCGGCACGCTGCTGAACAGCGACGCGTCGACGCGCTCGTCCGCGGTCGGCGTCGGCTACACCGGACACTCCGCGTTCGCCGGCGTGTCGGTCAGCCAATACGAGGACCACTACGGCATTCCGGTCGGCCCGAGCGACCAGCCGGTCGATCCGGACCTCGAGACGACGCGCATCGACATGCGGCAGACGCGTATCGACCTGAAGGCCGGCCTGATCGATCCGACGCCGTGGCTCGAGCGGCTGACGCTGCGCTTCGGCCACAACGACTACAAGCATCTCGAGCACGCGATCGACGAGGACGAGGGCACGCTGTTCCGCAACGAGGGCTACGAGGCGCGGCTCGAGGCCGTGCACGCGCCGCTCGGCGCCTGGCGCGGCTCGTTCGGCCTCCAGTATGGCGATCGTGACTTCTCCGCGGCCGGCGAGGAGACGATCGTGCCGAACACGAACATCAAGGACGCCGGCGTGTTCGTCGTCGAGCAGGCGAAGTTCGACCCGTTCGAGATCCAGCTCGGCGCGCGCTACGACGACGACAAGCTCGATCCGGTCGTCGGCAAGCGCGCCTCGTTCGATTCGACGAGCCTGTCCGGCGGCATCAAATGGGAATTCGCGTCGCAGTGGGACCTGCACCTGAACCTCGATCGCGCGCAGCGCGCGCCGGACGAGGAGGCGCTGTTCGTGAACGGCGCGCACGACGCGACCGGCAGCTTCGAGATCGGCGATCCGAACCTGTCGAAGGAAACCTCGAACCAGATCGACCTCGCGCTGCACTACCACAGCGACGCGCTGCAGGCGAACGTCGGCGTCTACTACAACCGCTTCGACGACTTCATCTATCTCGCCGACACCGGGCTCGTCGACGACGAGGAAGGGCTGCCGATCCGGCAGTGGTCGCAGCACGACGCGACGTTCCACGGCTTCGAAGGCGAGGCGAAGCTCAAGCTCGCCGAGACCGCGGCCGGCCGCTTCGACGTGCGCGCGTTCGCCGACACGGTGCGCGCGAAGCTGACCGACGGCGCCGGCAACCTGCCGCGCATCGCGCCGGCACGCGTCGGCACGACGCTGATGTGGTCGAACGATTCGTGGCGCGGCTCGGTCGGCGCGACGTACTACGCGCGCCAGGACGACGTCGCGATGTTCGAGACGCCGACGGCCGGCTTCACGCTGATCGACGCGCACCTCTCCTACGACTTCAAGATCGGCCCCGCCGACTGGGAAGCCTACGTCGACGGCCGCAACCTCGGCGACCGCGAGGCGCGCATGGCGACTTCGTTCCTGAAGGACCGCGCGCCGCTGATCGGCCGCACGGTCATGTTCGGCATCCGCAGCTTCTTCTGATCCCCTGCCCCGGGCTCACGCCGGCGCGGCGCGCGCGCCGCGCCGGCGTTCGAGCCGTTCCTGCAGCCGTTCGAAGTAGATGAAGATGACCGGCGTGATGTAGAGCGTCAGCAGCTGCGAGGTGACCAGGCCGCCGACGACGGCGAGGCCGAGCGGCCGGCGCGCCTCGGCGCCGGCGCCGAAGCCGAGCGCGATCGGCAGCGTGCCCATCAGCGCCGCGAACGTCGTCATCATGATCGGCCGGAAGCGGACCGCGCTCGCGTCGACGATCGCGTGCTCGGCGTCCTCGCCCTCGCGCTGCTTCTCGAGCGCGAAGTCGATCATCATGATCGCGTTCTTCTTGACGATGCCGATCAGCATGATCAGGCCGACCGCGCCGTAGAGGTCGAGATCCTTGCCGAACACGACCAGCGTCAGCAATGCGCCGAAGATCGCGGTCGGCAGTCCCGACAGGATCGTCAGCGGATGGATGAAGCTCTCGTAGAGGATGC
>DASWOS010000087.1:0-3930 GCA_036398645.1 Dokdonella sp.
CCTCGCATTGGGCCAGGTGAACAGGAAGCGCGGCCCGAACGCGCGGCCGCACATGCCGTAATTGCCTGCGCCGAAGCTGCCGCCGATCAGCACGGTGATCTTCGGCACCGACGCGGTCGCGACCGCGGTCACGAGCTTGGCGCCGTGCTTGGCGATGCCTTCGGCCTCGTACTTGCCGCCGACCATGAAACCGGAGATGTTCTGCAGGAACAAAAGCGGCACGCGCCGCTGGCAGGCCAGCTCGATGAAATGCGCGCCCTTCTGCGCGCTCTCGGAGAACAGCACGCCGTTGTTGGCGAGGATCGCGACCGGGATGCCCCAGATCCGCGCGAAGCCGCACACCAGCGTGGTGCCGTACAGCGGCTTGAACTCGTGCAGCTCGGAGCCGTCGACCAGCCGCGCGATCACCTCGCGCACGTCGTACGGCGCGCGCACGTCGGCCGGGATCAGCGCGTACAGGTCCTCGGCCGGCAGGCGCGGCGGCCGCGGCGGCGCGAGCTCGACGTCGGCGTGCTTGACCGTGTTCAGCGTCGCGACGATCTCGCGCACGCGCGCGAGCGCATGCGCGTCGTCCTCGGCGACGTGGTCGACGACGCCCGAACGGCGCCCGTGCGTGTCCGCGCCGCCGAGCGCCTCGGCCGAGATCACCTCGCCGGTGGCCGCCTTCACCAGCGGCGGTCCGGCCAGGAAGATCGTGCCCTGCCCGCGCACGATGACCGACTCGTCGCTCATCGCCGGCACGTACGCGCCGCCGGCGGTGCAGCTGCCCATCACGCAGGCGATCTGCGCGATGCCGTTCGCGGACATCTGCGCCTGATTGAAGAAGATGCGGCCGAAGTGCTCGCGGTCCGGGAACACCTCGGACTGGTTCGGCAGGTTGGCGCCGCCCGAGTCGACCAGATAGATGCACGGCAGCCGGTTCTCCGCGGCCACCTCCTGCGCGCGCAGATGCTTCTTCACCGTCATCGGAAAGTACGCGCCGCCTTTGACCGTGCAGTCGTTGGCGACGACCATCGCCTCGCGCCCGGCGACGCGGCCGACGCCGGCGATCAGGCCGGCGCCGGGCGCCGCGCCGTCGTAGAGGCCGTGCGCGGCGAGCGCGCCGATCTCGAGGAACGGCGAGCCGGGATCGAGCAGGCGCAGCACGCGCTCGCGCGGCAGCAGCTTGCCGCGCGCGACGTGGCGCTCGCGCGCGGCCGCCGGCCCGCCGAGCGCAGTCTCGGCGGTGATGCGGCGCAGCTCGGCGGCGAGCGCGCGGTTGTGCGCGGCGTTGGCGCGGCTCGCCGGCGCCTCGCGGTCGATCAAGCTGGTCAGAACGGTCACGTCGGCATCTCTCGGCGCAGCCGGCGGCCTGCGCAGGCGCGCACCTGCACCGCGGCGGCGGGAATGCGCCTCGCGGCGCGGAAGGCCGGGCGCGCGCGCCCGGCCGGCGGGCTCAAGCGGCCTCGCGGTTGACCACGAGCGTCTGCGCGCTGGTGTATTCGGCCAGGCCCTCGAGCGCGTTCTCGATGCCGATACCGGACTGCTTGCGGCCGCCGAACGCGACGTGCGGCGAGAACGTGTGGATCTCGTTGATCCAGACCGTGCCGGCCTCGATGCGCTCGGCGATCTGGCGCGCGCGCTCGACGTCCTTCGACCAGACCGACGCGGCGAGGCCGTACTCGGTCGCGTTGGCGCGTTCGATCACCTCGTCGACGTCCTTGAACCGGAGCAGCGGCAGCACCGGGCCGAACGCCTCCTCGACGACGACGCGGCTGTCCTCCGGCGGGTTGTCGATGATCGTGACCGGCACGACGTAGCCGGGGCCTTTCGGCAGCTCGCCGCCGAGCAGGAAATGCAGCCCGTTCGCCTTCGCGTCGGCGAGCAGGTCCTTCAGCTTCTCGTACTGCATGCGGTTCTGGATCGGGCCGAGATCGGTCTCCGGGTCCGCGCCGTCGCCGACCTTGACCTTCTTCGCGTAGGCGACCAGCGCGCCCGCGAGCGCGTCGTAGACGTCCTCGTGCACGTAGAGCCGCTTGGCCGCGACGCAGAACTGCGCGCTGTTCTGGAAGCAGGCCCAGAACAGCTTCTCCGCGGTCGCGTCGACGTCGACGTCCGGCAGCACGATCGCCGGATCGTTGCCGCCGAGCTCGAGCGTGATGCGCTTCAGATTGTGCGACGCGGCGGCCATGATCTTGCGCCCGGTCGCGGTCGAGCCGGTGAAGCTGATCTTGCGGATGTCCGGATGCGCGGTCATCCACGCACCGAGCTCGTTGCCGCCGGAGACGACGTTCAGGACGCCGTCCGGCAGCACGCCGCGCAGCAGCTCGCCGAGCTTCAGCGTGCACAGCGGCGTGTACGGCGACGGCTTCAGCACCATCGTGTTGCCGGCGACCAGCGCCGGCGCGATCTTCCAAATCGCGAGCAGCACCGGGAAGTTCCACGGCGTGATCGCGCCGACCACGCCGAGCGGCACGCGGCGCGTCTCGACGCGGCGCCCGCCGCTGTCCTCGGCGACGTGCACCGGCAGCTCCTGCTTGGCGATCTCGCGGCACCAGATCGACGAGCCGCCGATCTCCCATTCCGCGCCCTTGCGGCCCTTGCCCTGCTCGAGCGTCAACAGGCGCATGAAGTCTTCCGCATGCGCGTCGATCAGCTCGCCGATCTTCGCGACCAGGGCCTGCCGCTCGGCGAGCGGCCGCTCGCTCCAGGCCGGGAACGCGCGCTTGGCCGCGGCGACCGCGTGGTCGAGCTGCGCGCGGCTCGCGTCCGGCACGCGCGCGATGACCTGCTCGTTGGCCGGATTGATCGCGTCGAACGTGGCCTCGGCGTTCTCCGCCTTGCCGTCGATGGTCAGCGTGTAGCCGGAAAAGAAGTCGATGCTCATGGCGGGTCTCTCGTGAGTGGGGGATGAGCTCAGGCGAGCTCGGCCAGCGCGCGGCGCATCAGCTTGCCGGTGCTGGTCCGCGGCAGGGTGTCGACGAAGCGCACCGCGCGCGGCACCTTGTACGCGGCGAGATGGCGGCGGCAGTGCGCGATCAGCGCCGCCTCGTCGAGCGCGGCGCCATCGCGGCGCACGACGAAGGCGACGGCGATCTCGCCCTTCTCCTCGTCGGGGAAACCGGCCACCGCGCTCATGACCACGTCCGGGTGCGTCGCGATGACCTGCTCGAGCTCGGCCGGATAGACGTTGTAGCCGGCGGTGATGATCATGTCCTTCTTGCGGTCGACCACGAACACGTAGCCGTCCGCGTCGACGCGGGCGACGTCGCCGGTCGCGAGCCAGCCGTTCGCGTCGAGCGCCTGCGCGGTCGCGGCCGGATTGCCGTAGTAGCCGGCCATGACCAGCGGCCCGCGCACCAGCAGCTCGCCGGCCTCGCCCGGCGGCACGTCGCGCGACGCGTCGTCGAGCGCCGCGATGCGCACCTGCATGCCCGGCAGCGGCAGGCCGATCGAGCCCGGCCGCGGCACCGCGTACGGCGAGTGCGTGATCGCGGGCCCCGCGACCTCGGTCATGCCCCAGAGCTCCAGCAGCGGGCAGCCGAAGCGGCGCATGACCGCCTCGATGTTCGCGACCGGCATGGTCTGGCCGCCGACCGTGCAGCGGTCGAGGCTCGAGAGGTCCGCCGCGTCGAGGCCCGGATGCGCGAGCATCTGGTAGTACATCGTCGGCACGCCCTCGAACAGCGTGACGCGCTCGGACGCGATCAGCGCGAACGCCTCGGCCGCGTCGAACTTCGGCGTCGCGACCAGCCGCGTGCCGGCCAGGAACATCGCGTTCATGACGATGTTGCCGTACACGTGCGGGAACGGCAGCGACGACAGCACGACGTCGCCGTCGTGGCGCACGTGCACGGTCGCGGTGCCGGACAGGCTGCTGAACACGCAGCGGTGGGTCAGCATCGCGCCCTTCGGCCGGCCGGTGGTGCCGGAGGTGTAGCCGATCGTGAA
>DASWOS010000088.1:0-6169 GCA_036398645.1 Dokdonella sp.
GATCTCGCCGCCCTGCCCGAGCACCGAGGCCTGCAGGATCAGCTGGCAGGCCTCGGGGATCGTCATGAAGTAGCGCGTGATCTCCGGATGCGTGACCGTGACCGGGCCGCCGGCGCGGATCTGCTCGCGGAAGCGCGGCACGACCGAGCCGGCCGAGTCGAGCACGTTGCCGAAGCGCACCGTGATGAAATGCGTCGACGAGCGTTGCGCGTAGTTCTGGCAGAACAGCTCCGCGACGCGCTTGCACGCGCCCATCACGCTGGTCGGATTGACCGCCTTGTCGGTCGAGATCAGCACGAAGCTGTCGGTGCCGTGGCGATCGGCCGCCTCGGCGACGGTCTTCGTGCCGAGCACGTTGTTGCGGAACGCCTCGCGCAGCTGGCCCTGCAGCAGCGGCACGTGCTTGTAGGCCGCCGCGTGGAACACGACCTCGGGCCGCGCGCTGGCGAACACGCGCTCGCAGGCCGCCGCGTCGCCGCAGTCGCCGAGGCGCGCGTCGAACAGCAGGTCCGGATAGTCGCGGCGCAGCTCCTGCTCGACCGCGTAGAGGTTGTACTCCGACAGCTCGAGCACGGTCAGCGACTCGGCGCCGAGCCGCGCGATCTGCCGGCAGAGCTCCGAGCCGATCGAGCCGCCGCCGCCGGTCACGAGCACGCGCTTGCCGGCGAGCCGCGTGCGGATCGCGGTCCAGTCGAGCTGGACCTGTTCGCGACCGAGCAGATCCTCGATCGCGACTTCCTTCAGCTCGTTGAAGCTCGAGCGCCCGGCGACGACGTCCTCGAGCCGCGGCACCGTGCGGAACGGCAGCCCGCTCGCCTCGCAGAGGTCGACCGCGCGGCGCATCTGCGCCTTGTCCGCGGCCGGCATCGCGATGACGAGCATCTCGGCCGCGGTCTCGCGCGCGAGCTCGGGCAGCTGATCGAGCGTGCCGAGCACCGGGATGCCGTGCAGGCGCGAGCCGCGCAGCTGCACGTCGTCGTCGAGGAAGCCGATCGGCGCGTAGCGGTTCTCACGGCGCAGGTCGCGCACGAGCGCGTCGCCGGCCTTGCCGGCGCCGAGCACGAGGATGCGCTGGCTCGGCGCGCGCGTGACGAAGTCGATGCGGCTGTCCTTCCAGTAGCGGTACAGGAGCCGCGGCACGCCGAGCAGCACCGCGAGCACGAGCGGATAGATCGCGAGCACCGTGCGCGGCACGCTGACCAGGCGGTTGTACAGGAACAGCGTGACCGCGGCGGCGAGCGCGCCGAACACGCAGGCGCGGAAGATGTTCCAGATGTCCGGCACGCTGGCGAAGCGCCACAGGCCGCGATAGAGCCCGGTCCACCAGAAGATCAAGCCCTGTGCGGCGAGCACGAGCCAGACCTCGGTGTCGAACAGCGCGACCGGCGGCGGATTCGCGACCAGCGACCAGCGCAGCATGCTGACGGCGGTCCACGCGACCCAGACCATCAGCATGTCGTGCGCGACGACCGCGAGGCGCGGATGGATGCCGGCGATCAGCTTACGCAGCATGGCGGCTTCGCATCGTGCGCAGGCACCCGCGCTTGCCGCGCCACCACAGCGCCGCGGCCGCGGCGTAGACGAGCAGCAGCGCGCCGAGCCCGGCCGGTGCGCGCGCGCCGGCGGCGGGCACGGCGCGATTCATCCAGCAGACGACCGGCAGCGCGATCAGAAGATTCCAGCCCATGTAGATGCCGACCACTTGCGCGTGCGAGAAGCCGCAGCGCACGAGCCACTGGTAGAGATGCTCGCGGTGCGCACTATACCAACGCCGGCCGCGCACGATGCGCGAGACCAGCGTGCAGGTCGCGTCGGTCGCGAACGCCGAGCACAGCACGAGCCCGCTCGTCGCGGCGAGCCGCGGCGTACCGAGCTGCCAGAGCACCGCGACCGCGATCGCGAAGCCGAGCGCGCCGCTGCCGACGTCGCCCATGAACACGCGCGCGCGCGGGAAATTGAACGGCAGGAAGCCCGCGCACGCCGCCGCGCCGACCAGCAGCGCGTCCGCGCCGCCGGCACCGCGCGCGGCGAGCAGCGCGGCGAGCGCGCAGAACACGAACAGCGCCTGCGACGCCAGCAGGCCGTCGATGCCGTCCATGAAGTTGTGCAGGTTGATCGACCAGACGATCGCGAGCGCGACGACGAGCGCGACGGCCGCCGACGGCAGCGCGCCGACCGGCCCCGGGACGGGCACGCCGAACGCCGGCGCCAGCGGCGCGGCGAGCACCCAGAGCGCGGCCGCGGCGTGCATCGCGAGGCGCTTCAGCATCGACAGGCCGCCGTGGTCGTCGAGCCAGCCGACCCAGGCGACGCCGACGACCGGCGGCGCGAGCAGGGCGAAGCAGCCGCCGGCCCCCGTCGCCAGCGCGAGCGCGGCACCGCCGGCCAGCATCGCGACGACGATCGCGACGCCGCCGCCGCGCGGCGTCGGCACGCGGTGCGAGCGCCGCTGGCCCGGCAGGTCGAGCAGGCGGCGGCGCCGCGCGTAGCGGATCGCGAGCCAAGTCGCGAGCGCCGACAGCGCGCCGGTCGCGACGAGCAGCGCGACGAAGCCGACGCCGGCGTCCGCGGACGTGCCGTCGACGGTCGCCACCCTATTCGCCGACGACGCCGTGGATCGGCCGCACCGAGCCCCAGCTCTTGCAGCTCGGGCATTGCCAATGGTGCGCCTTCGCGCCGAAGCCGCACTGGTTGCAGCGATACATCGCCTTGCCTTCGAGCAGCTTCCGCGTCAGCTCGCGCAGCGTCAGGAAGTTCTCGCGCGCTTCGCCGCTGGCCGTGTGCAGGCTCACGTCGATCAGCGCCATCAGCGCGCGCACCGAAGGACGCTGGCGCAAGATCCGATTCAGGAACTCGACCGCGGCGGCTTCGCCGCGCGTCGTCGCATACAGCTTGGCCAGCGCGAGCACCGGCGACACGCCCGGGTAGCGCTCGGTGATGTCGAGCAGGAACTCCTCGGCGCGCTGCATGCGCTGCGTGTGCGCGTAGCAGTCGAGCAGCGGCGAGAGGATCTCCGGCACGTAGTCGACGTCGAGCTCGGCGACGCGCTCGAACGCGCGGATCGCCGCGTCGAGCCGCCCGGCGGCCTTCTCGATGTGGCCCTCGATCATGCTCGCGCGCACGCAGTCCGGCTGCGCGGCGAACGCGTCGGCGACGCACGCGCGCGCCTCCTCGGGCGTGCCGTGCACGCGCGCCTGCTCGGCGAGCTCGCAGTGGAACTGCGCGATGATCGCGCCCTGCGACTCGCCGGTCGCCTGCTCGAGATGGCGCGCGTGCTCGATCGCCTTCGACCAGTCGCGCTCGTGCTGGTAGATCGAGATCAGATGGCGCAGCGCCGACGGCACCAGCGCGCCCATCTTGACGAGGTCGATGAACAGCGTCTCGGCGCGGTCGAGCAGGCCCGCGCGCATGTAGTCCTCGCCGAGCTCGAGCATCGCGATCGTCTTCTCGTCCTGACTCAGGTTCGGCCGCGCGATCAGGTGCTGGTGCACGCGGATCGCGCGGTCGACCTCGCCGCGGCGGCGGAACAGGTTGCCGAGCGCGAGGTGCGTCTCGATCGTGTCGCGGTTGATCTCCGCGAGCTTCAGGAACACTTCGATCGCCTTGTCCTGCTGCTCGTTCAGCAGGTAGTTCAGGCCGCGGAAGTAGCTCGTCGACAGCTCGCTGACGCGCGCGCCGGAACTGCGCTCGCTGCCGCGGCGGCCGAGGATCCAGCCCGACAGCGCGGCGACCGGCAGCAGCAGGAACAGCAGCGCGAGTTCGTTCATGCGTCGGCGCCGGGCGTGCGCGCGGCGCGGAGCTCGCGCTCCGCGGCGCGCAGCGCGCGGCGCAGGCGCGGCACCTGGCCGACCCACGCGACGAGGCCGCCGAGCAGCCAGCCGAGCGCGAGCGTCGCGAGCAGCGCCGCGCCGATCGGCAGCTCGACGTGCCAGACGTAGAAGTCGATCGGAGCGCGCGTCGCGTTCAGCGCCGCGAACGCGGCCGCGCCGACGGCGACGAGGACGACGAGGAAGATCAGGATCAAGCGCATAGGCCGCGACCGCTCGGGAAGCGGCCAATGATACGGGGTTCGGATCGCGCCACGGCCGAGATGCGGCCTGCGCCGGCCGCGGCCGCGCGGAAGGCTATGCCGGAGTTCCCGCCGGCTTCTCCGCGCGCATCTTCTCGTTGACGCGTTCGCGCAGTTCCTTGCCGGGCTTGAAGTGCGGGACGTGCTTGCCCGGCAACGCGACCGAGTCGCCGGTCTTCGGGTTGCGGCCCATGCGCGGCGGCCGGTAATGCAGCGAGAAGCTGCCGAAGCCGCGAATCTCGATGCGCTCGCCGGCCGAGAGCGACTGGCTCATCTGCTCGAGCACGCTCTTGACCGCGAGCTCGACGTCGCTCGCGGCGAGGTGCTTCTGCCGTTCGGCAAGAGACTCGATCAACTCCGACTTGGTCATTCGCGTGGCCAACGTTTGCGTTCCGGTATCGGTTCGGGCGGGCGTGCCGCAGCGCCGCGCGCGGATCGCGCGCGCGGCGCCGGGAAGGCACGTCAGCGGTTCAGCTGCTCCTTGAGCAACGCGCCGAGCTTGGTCGTGCCGCCGGAGGCGCTCTGATACTCCTCGAGCGTGCTCGCGAGCTCGTCCTCGTCCTTCGCGCGGATCGAGAGCTGCAGGCTGCGGCCCTTGCGATCCATGCCGATGAACTTCGCCTCGACCGTGTCGCCGACCTTCAGGTGCTGGGTCGCGTCGTCGACGCGCTCCTTCGCGATGTCGCTCGCGCGGAGATAGCCCTCGACGCCGTCGCCGAGGTCGATCGTCGCGCCCCTCGCGTCGACTTCGCGCACGCTGCCGGTCACGATGCTGCCGCGCGGATGCGTCGCCATGAACTGGCCGAACGGATCCTGCTCGAGCTGCTTGATGCCGAGCGAGATGCGCTCGCGCTCCGGATCGACCGCGAGCACGACCGCCTCGATCTGGTCGCCCTTCTTGAAGTTGCGGACCAGGTCCTCGCCGGTGGTCTGCCACGAGATGTCGGACAGATGCACGAGGCCGTCGATGCCGCCGTCGAGGCCGACGAAGATGCCGAAGTCGGTGATCGACTTGATCGAGCCGGAGACCTTGTCGCCCTTCTTGTGGATCGCGGCGAACGCTTCCCACGGATTCGCGCTGACCTGCTTCATGCCGAGCGAGATGCGGCGGCGCTCCTCGTCGACGTCGAGCACCATGACCTCGACCTCGTCGCCGACCTGCACGACCTTGGCCGGGTTCACGTTCTTGTTCGTCCAGTCCATCTCGGACACGTGCACGAGGCCCTCGACGCCGGGCTCGAGCTCGACGAAGCAGCCGTAGTCGGTCACGTTCGAGACCTTGCCGAACAGGCGCGTGCCGGTCGGATAGCGGCGCGCGATGTTGACCCACGGGTCCTCGCCGAGCTGCTTCAGGCCGAGCGAGACGCGGTTGCGCTCGCGGTCGAACTTCAGCACGCGCACCTCGAGCTCGTCGCCGACGTTGACGACCTCGCTCGGATGACGCACGCGCTTCCACGCCATGTCGGTGATGTGCAGCAGGCCGTCGATGCCGCCGAGGTCGACGAACGCGCCGTAGTCGGTCAGGTTCTTGACCACGCCCTTGACGACCGCGCCTTCCTGCAGGCGGTCGAGCAGCTGCTCGCGCTCGGCGCTGAACTCGCTCTCGACGACTGCGCGGCGCGAGACGACCACGTTGTTGCGCTTGCGGTCGAGCTTGATGATCTTGAACTCGAGCTCCTTGCCCTCGAGGTAGGACGGGTCGCGCACGGGGCGCACGTCGACCAGGGAGCCCGGCAGGAATGCGCGGACGTCCTTGATGTCGACGGTGAAGCCGCCCTTGACCTTGCCGGAAATGCGGCCGGTGATGGCGGCGTTGGCGGTCTGCGCCTCTTCGAGCTCGTCCCAGACCAGCGAGCGCTTGGCCTTCTCGCGCGAGAGCATCGTCTCGCCGAAGCCGTTCTCGATGGCGTCGAGCGCCACCTTGACGTGGTCGCCGACGTGGATCTCGAGCTCGCCGTGGTCGTTCTTGAACTGTTCGATCGGGATGATGCCTTCGGACTTGAGGCCCGCGTTGACCACGACGACGTCGTTGCGGATCTCGACGACGGTGCCTGTCACGATGGCGCCCGAGCGCAGCTTGCTCAGCGATTGGCTCTGTTC
>DASWOS010000089.1:0-2238 GCA_036398645.1 Dokdonella sp.
CGGCGCGCGCGATCGAGGTGCTCGGCGGAGCCAAGAAGGGCAAGGCGATCATCATTCTGAATCCGGCCGAGCCGCCGCTGATCATGCGCGACACGGTTCTGGTCCTTTCCGCGATGGCCGACCCGGCGAAAGTCGAGCGCAGCATCGCCGAGATGGTCGAATCGGTGCGCGGCTACGTGCCCGGCTATCGGCTGAAGCAGACGGTCCAGTTCGAGGTGTTCGGCGACGACCGCCCGTTGAATATCCCGTCGCTCGGTCGCGCCACCGGCCTGAAGACGTCGGTCTATCTCGAGGTCGAAGGCGCCGCGCACTATTTGCCGAGTTACGCCGGCAATCTCGACATCATGACTTCGGCGGCGCTCGCCTGCGCGGAGCGCATCGCCGAGAACGAGGCCGCGGTAGCGGCATGAGGACGACAGCGGACATGGCGAAGAAACTCTACATCTCTGACGTGACGCTGCGCGACGGCAGCCACGCGATCCGTCATCGGTATTCGGTCGAAAACGTCCGCGCGATCGCGACGGCGCTCGACGCGGCCGGCGTCGACAGCATCGAAGTCGCGCACGGCGACGGCCTGGCCGGCTCGAGCTTCAACTACGGCTTCGGCGCGCACTCCGATCTCGAATGGATTTCCGCGGCGGTCGACTCGGTCCGGCGTGCGAAGATCGCGACGTTGCTGCTTCCCGGCATCGGTACGGTGCGCGATCTGCGCGCGGCCTACGACGCCGGCGCACGCGTCGTACGCATCGCCACTCACTGCACGGAAGCGGACGTTTCCAAGCAGCACATCGCGGCCGCGCGCGAACTCGGAATGGATACCGTCGGTTTCCTGATGATGAGCCACATGACCACGCCCCAGGCGCTCGCTCGGCAGGCGCAGCTGATGGAGAGTTACGGAGCGACCTGCGTCTACGTCGTCGACTCCGGCGGCGCACTGAGCATGAATGACGTTCGCGAGCGGTTTCGCGCGTTGAAGGACGTCCTCCTGCCGGATACCCAGACGGGCATTCACGCGCATCACAATCTTTCGCTGGGCGTGGCCAATTCGATCGTCGCCGTCGAGGAGGGCTGTGACCGCATCGATGCGAGCCTGGCCGGCATGGGCGCCGGCGCCGGCAATGCGCCGCTCGAGGTATTCGTCGCCGCCGCCGAGCGGCTCGGTTGGAACCACGGTTGCGACGTGATGAAGCTCATGGACGCGGCCGACGACATCGTGCGCCCCTTGCAGGACAGGCCCGTCCGCGTCGATCGCGAGACGTTGGCGCTCGGCTATGCCGGTGTCTACTCGAGCTTCCTGCGCCATGCCGAAGCGGCTGCCGCGCGCTACGGCCTGAAGACGGTGGACATCCTCGTCGAGCTCGGCCGGCGCAAGATGGTTGGAGGGCAGGAGGACATGATCGTGGACGTCGCGCTCGATCTGAAGAACGCCGGACGCGCCCGGGAAGCAGCCTGAGCGCGGGATCGCCGCTTCGCCGCCTCCGGGACGCTCGGCCGCGCGCGCGTCCGGACCTCAGCGCGGGCCGCCGAGTTGCAGGCTGATCTCGCTCGCGACGCCGCGGATTAGAGGCACCAGTTCGGCGAGCCGCTCGTCGTCGGTGTAGTCCACCGTGCTGGTGACGCTGACCGCGGCGACGATCTTTCCGCTGCCGTCGCGTATCGGCGCGGCGACGCAGCGGATGCGCGGTTGGTTCTCGCCGACGTCGAATGCGTAACCCCCGCGCGCGTACTCGCGCATGCGCTCCAACCATTCGCCCAGCGGCAACGGCATTTTCTCGGCTGCGGATTCGCGTGCGTAATGCGCGCGCCAGACCGCTTCGCCACGGTCGAGGATCAGGGCTTTACCGACGCCGGTCGTGCAGACCGGCTTGCGGCCGCCGATTCGGGAATTGACTTCGATCGGGCGCTGCCCGCCGATCTTGTCGAGATAAACCACGCTGTCCTCGTCGAGCGTCGCCAGGTGCACCGTGTCGCGCGTCGTCGCCGCGAGCCGTTCCAGCCGCTCGCGTGCGAGCACGGTCAGCTCCGACTGGCGATGCGCGAGGAATCCCAGTTCGACGAGCTTGCTGCCGAGTCGATAGCCTTTTCGCGGCTCGAAGCTCAGGTAGCGCGCCTGCACCAATGCGGACGCGATCCGATGCACGGTGCTGAACGCAATGCCGGTGTGCTGCGAAATGGTCTGGATGCTCTTGCAGCCCTCCGCCACCGCGTCGACGATCTCGATCCCGCGGAAGAGCGTCT
>DASWOS010000090.1:0-11517 GCA_036398645.1 Dokdonella sp.
ACCGCAACATCCTCGAAGCCGACGCGCTGCGCATCCCGGGCAAGCTCGAGAACGTGCGCCGGCTCGTCGCCGCGGGCGAGCGCACGCGCGTGTTCGACGGGCTGCCGATGAAGATGATCGTCGTCGATCGGCGCATCGCGCTGATCCCGCTCGACATCGCGCGCGCGAGCGAGTCGGCGCTGCTGCTGCGGCCGTCCTCGCTGCTCGAGGCGCTCTGCGTGCTGTTCGAGATGCTCTGGCGCCGCGCGACGCCGATCGTGCTCGCGCGCGCCGGCGCGCTGGTCGAGGACGCGCCGCCGGCGCGCGCCGGCGCGCGCGCGGAGCCGGACCAGCTCGTGCCGCTGCTCGCCGCCGGCATGAACGACAAGGCGATCGCGCACCGCCTCGGCGTGTCCGCGCGCACGCTCGAGCGGCGCATCGTCGAGCTCTCGCGCGAGCTCGAAGCGCGCACGCGCTTCCAGGCCGGCTGGCGCGCGGCGCTGCGTTCGGTCGGCCTCGACTGAGCCGCGCCGGCGGATTTCCGCCATGGCGCAAACCGGCCAGAATTTCCGTTGACACTCGGCGACGCCGGCCCGGACACTGCCGGCTCGCCGTTACGAGCCGCTTCGTGCACGCCGTCGGCGGCGTTCCTCACGTCATGACCGGAGACCCCATGACCTCGTCCGACCGCGCCGTGTGCGCTTCATTCTCGCGCCGGCTGCTGCCGGCGCTCCTCGCGTTCGCCGCGATCGCGCGCGCCGGCACGCTGGCCTGGCCGGAGCAGGAAGCCGTCGCCGGCGACGGCACGGCGCGCAGCATGCTCGGCCGCGCCGCCGTGATCGTCGGCGACACCGCTTTCGTCGGCGCGCCGGGAGCCGCCGCCGGCGGCGCCGTCTACGTCTACCTGCGTGGCACCGACGGCTGGACGCAGACGCAGGAACTGCACGCGGCCGGCAGCGCCGACGGCGCGGACTTCGGCATCTCGATCGCGCTGTCGGCCGACACCGCGATCATCGGCGCGGACCGCACCACGCTGACGCAAGACAGCGACCGCCACCAGGGCGCGGCGTACGTGTTCAGCCGCGGCGACGACGGCAGCTGGACCGAGACGCAGCAGCTCGTCGCGAGCGACTACACGAGCGAGGCGCTGTTCGGCAACGCGGTCGCGCTGTCCGGCTCGACCGTGCTGATCGGCTCGTACAACGCGAGCGTCGGCGACAACCCGTATCAGGGCGCCGCGTACGTGTTCAGTCGCGGCAGCGACGGCGCGTTCAGCGAGACGCAGAAGCTCGTCGCCGAGGACGGCGCCGGCGGCGACGATTTCGGCAACGCGCTCGCGCTCGACGGCACGCGCGCGATCATCGGTGCGTTCTACGGCAGCGGCGTGACCGGGCAGTCCGGCGCCGCCTACGTGTTCGAGAACGGCGGCGGCACGTGGACGCAGACGGCGAAGCTCGCCGCCGACGACGGCGCGTTCTTCGACACGTTCGGCAATGCCGTCGCGTTGTCCGGCGATCTCGCGCTGATCGCCGCGCCGTCGGCGCAGGTCGGCGACAGCTACGGGCAGGGCGCGATCTACGCGTTCCGCCTCGCCGACGGCGACTGGACGCAGACGCAGAAGATCGTCGCCGCGGACGGCGCCGAAGGCGACGGACTCGGCGGCTCGATCGCGTTGTCCGGCACGCGCGTGCTCGCCGGCGCGTCGTCGGCCATGGACTACGCCGGCGCGGCGTTCGCGTTCGAGCGCGACGACACCGGCACGTGGAACGAGCTCGGCCGGCTCCTCGCGAGCGACGGCCTCAGCGGCGACGGCTACGGTTCCGCGGTCGCGCTGTCCGCCGATGCCGCGCTGGTCGGCGCGCCGCTGCGCACGGTCGGCGCGAACGCGGCGCAGGGCGCCGCGTATTTCTACGCGCCGCCGACGGACGACCGCATCTTCGCGGACGGGTTCGAGGCCGCGCCCTGAGCGCGCCTCAACCCGCGAGCACGCCGAGCCGGCGGCCGACCGCGACGAACGCGTCGACCGCGCGGTCGAGCTGTTCGCGCGTGTGCGCGGCGCTGAGCTGGGTACGGATGCGCGCCTGTCCCTGCGGCACGACCGGATAGAAGAACCCGATCACGTAGATGCCTTCGGCGAGCAGCTCCTGCGCGAAGCGCTGCGCGAGCTTCGCGTCGTAGAGCATGACCGGCACGATCGGGTGCGAGCCCGGCTTCAGGTCGAAGCCGGCCTCGCTCATGCGCCGGCGGAAATAGCGCGCGTTCTCGCCGACGCGCTCGCGCGGCGCCGAGCTCGCGGAGAGCTTCTCGAACACCTTGATCGACGCGGCGACGAGCGGCGGCGGCAGCGTGTTCGAGAACAGGTACGGCCGCGAGCGCTGGCGCAGCAGGTCGACGATCGCCTGGCGGCCGGTCGTGAAGCCGCCGGAGCCGCCGCCGAGCGCCTTGCCGAGCGTCGAGGTGAACACGTCGACCTCGTCCATGACGCCGTGCAGCTCGGCCGAGCCGCGCCCGGTCGGGCCGACGAAGCCGGTCGCGTGCGAGTCGTCGACCATCAGCAGCGCGCCGTACTTCTTCTTCAACGCGACGATCTCGTCGAGCTTGGCGACGTAGCCGTCCATCGAGAACACGCCGTCGGTCGCGATCAGGCGCGTGCGCTTGTCCTGCGTCTCGGCGAGATGGCGCTCGAGCTCGGCCATGTCGCCGTTCGCGTAGCGGCGGCGCTCGGCCTTGCACAGGCGGATGCCATCGATGATAGAGGCGTGGTTCAGCGCGTCGGAGATGACGACGTCCTGCTCGCCGAGAATCGTTTCGAACAGGCCGCCGTTCGCGTCGAAGCAACTCGTGTAGAGGATCGCGTCGTCGGTGCCGAAGAAGCGCGCGATGGTCGCCTCGAGCTGCTTGTGCAGGTCCTGCGTGCCGCAGATGAAGCGCACCGAGGCGAGGCCGAAGCCGTGCGTGTCGAGCGCCTGTTTCGCCGCGGCGACGATCTCGGCGTCGTCGGCGAGGCCGAGGTAGTTGTTCGCGCAGAAGTTCAGCACTTCGCGGCCGTCGTCGGTGCGGATCGCGGCCGACTGCGGCGTCGTGATGACGCGCTCGGTCTTGTAGAGGCCCTGCTCGCGAATCGAGTCGAGCTCGGCTTCGAGGCGGCGGCGCGCGCGGGTGTCCATGGGCGGTTTCCGGTCGGGAGACAGTCCGCCATTGTCCGCGATCGCGCGCGCGGCGAAAACCGCGCGTCGCTTTGACGCCGCAGACGCGGCGCCGCGCCGAACCGATGCGCGGCCGCCGCCGCGCGGCGCGGCTACGCGCCGGCGAACGCGCCGTAGCGGCGCAGGCGCTGGTAGCGGCGTTCGAGACGCGTCGCCGCGTCGATCGGCTCGAGCGCGTCGAGCTGGTTCAGCAGCACGGCCTTGAGTCGCACCGCCGTCGAGCGTGGGTTGCGGTGCGCGCCGCCGAGCGGCTCGCGGACGACCTTGTCGACGAGCCCGTGCGCGAGCAGCTGCGGCGCGGTCAGGCCGAGCGCGTCGGCGGCGTCCTTGGCCTTCTCGGCGGTCTTCCACAGGATCGACGCGCAGCCTTCCGGCGTGATGACCGAGTACGTGCTGTACTCGAGCATGTT
Organism: Dokdonella sp.; assembly: GCA_036398645.1. GTDB lineage: Bacteria > Pseudomonadota > Gammaproteobacteria > Xanthomonadales > Rhodanobacteraceae > Dokdonella_A. Next base: position 3,596 of record DASWOS010000090.1, read on the forward strand.
CGTCACGTCGCCGACGCCGATTGCGAGCGCGCCGCCGGAGCCGCCCTCGCCGATGACCGTGCAGACGATCGGCACGCGCAGGCTCGCCATCTCGAGCAGGTTGCGCGCGATCGCCTCGCTCTGGCCGCGCTCCTCGGCGCCGACGCCGGGGTACGCGCCGGGCGTGTCGATGAAGGTCAGCACCGGCAGGCCGAAGCGCTCGGCGAGCTTCATCAGGCGCAGCGCCTTGCGGTAGCCCTCCGGGCGCGGCATGCCGAAGTTGCGGCGGATCTTCGCCTTCGTGTCGCGTCCCTTCTGGTGGCCGACGACGACGACGGCGCGTCCGGCGATCCGCGCGAGGCCGCCGACGATCGCCTCGTCGTCGGCGTAGGCGCGGTCGCCGGCGAGCTCGTGGAACTCCTCGCAGATGACGCCGAGGTAATCGAGCGTGTACGGCCGCGCCGGATGCCGCGCGAGCTGCGCGATCTGCCACGGGCTCAGGTTGCGGAAGATTTCCGCGGTCTTCGCCTTCAGCTTGCCGCGCAGCGTCGCGATCTCGTCTTCGATGTCGATCGATTGGCCGTGGCTCGCATGGCGCAGCTCCTGGATCTTCGCGTCCAGTTCGGCGATCGGCTGCTCGAAGTCGAGGAAATTCGGATTCATGCGCTGCCCGCGCCGGCCGGCGCGAAAAGGCCGCCGGGCCGGCGGCAAAGATCGCGAGTATAGCCGCTCGCCGTCGGGCCGGTCAGGCGCCGCGGCTCGCGGCGCGCGCGTCGCGGCTCAGGCCCGCGCCGCCGGGGCTCGTGCCGGCGTCGGCACCGGCACCGCGCGCGCCGCAGCCGCACCGGCGTCGGCACGATTCGGCCGGCACGGAGCTCGATCTCGACCTGCTCGGCGCCGCCGCTCGCCGCGACGGCGGCCTTCGGCGGCGTCGGCGGGTTCTCGGGCGTCGGCTCGGCCAGCATCGGCGGATCTCGTCGTACGGATTCCTTCTCGGCGCGAGCGCGCACCGCGTGCGGGGCCGGGCCGGCGGCCGCGCAGATCAGCCGAACACGAGCTCGGCCGCGAGCACGCCGTCGAGCGCCTGCAGCCGGTCGGCGAGCGCCGGGCTCGCGCGCACGCGCCATTCGGCGCCGAGCTCGATCTCGGCCTGGCCGGCCGCATTGCGATAGGCGAGGCGGACCGGCGTCGTGCCGCCGCGGTGGCCGACCAGCGCGCCGTGCAGGCGCGCGGCGAAGCCCGCGTCGACGCCGTTCAGGCGCACGCGCACGAGGCGCGCGCGGCGTTCGCAGGCGGCCTCGATCGTCGTGACGCTGTTCACGCGCAATTGGAAGCCGCCGGTGAACTCGTCGACGCTGAGGCCGCCCTCGAACACGAGGATCGCGTCGCGCGTCAGCAGCGGCCCGTACTCGACCCAGCTCTCGCGGTAGAGCACGGCTTCGAACTTGCCGGAATAGTCCTCGACGGTCACGAATGCGCGGTTGTCGCCCTGGCGGCGTACCGCGACGACGCAGCCGGCCAGCGTGAACGTCGGCAGGTCCGCGAAGCGGCTGCGGCGCTCGCCCTGCGGCGGGCGGTAGTGCTGGTCGATCTCGCCGACCGCGCAGGTCGCGACCTCGGCGATCAGCGCGCGCCACGCGTCGGTCGGGTGTCCTGAGAGATAGTGGCCGAGCGTGTCGCGCTCGCCGGCGAGGCGCTGCGCGATCGGCCACTCGTCGACTTCGGCGAGCTTCAGCTCCGGCACGGCCGCGCCGGCGACCGCGCCGAAGATGTCGTTCTGGCCGGCCTGCGCGTCGCGCGTGCGCTGCTCGGCCGCGCGCATGCATTCCGGGAGCTGCGCGGCGAGCGTCGCGCGGTTCTTCGCCAGCGCGTCCATCGCACCGGACAGGATCAGCGCCTCGAGCACGCGCTTGTTGAGCTTCTGCGCGTCGATGCGCCGGCAGAAGTCGGCGAGGTCGCGGAACGCGCCGCCGTGCCGGCGTGCCTCGACGACGTTCTCGACCGCGCCGCGGCCGACGCCCTTGACCGCGCCGAGGCCGTAGCGGATCGTCTTCGCGTCGGTCGCTTCGAACATGTAGGCCGACGCGTTGACGTCCGGCGGCAGCACGGTCAGGCCGAGCGCGCGCGCCTCGCCGAGGAAGTTGACGACCTTGTCGGTGTTGTCCATGTCGCTCGACAGCACCGCGGCCATGAACTCGGCCGCGTAGTGCGTCTTCAGCCACGCGGTCTGGTACGAGACCAGCGCGTACGCGGCCGCGTGCGACTTGTTGAAGCCGTAGCCGGCGAACTTCTCCATCAGGTCGAAGATCGCGTCGGCCTGACGCTCGTCGACGCCGTCCCTCGCGGCGCCCTGGCGGAAGATCGCGCGCTGCTTGGCCATCTCGGCCGGGTTCTTCTTGCCCATCGCGCGGCGCAGCAGGTCGGCGCCGCCGAGCGAGTAGCCGCCGACGATCTGCGCCATCTGCATGACCTGTTCCTGGTAGACCATGATGCCGTAGGTCTCACGCAGGACCGGCTCGACGCGCGGGTCCGGGTACTCGATCGTCTCGCGGCCGTGCTTGCGCGCGCAGTAGCTCGGAATCAGGTCCATCGGGCCGGGCCGGTACAGCGCGCCGAGCGCGATGATGTCCTCGAAGCGGTCCGGCTTCGCGTCCTTCAGCATGCCCTGCATGCCGCGCGACTCGAACTGGAACACGGCGACGGTGCGCGCCTTCTTCAGCAGGTCGAACACGGCCGGGTCGTCGAGCGGGATCGACATGATGTCGAGCGGCGCCTCGCCGGCCGCGGCGCGGCGTGCGTTGACCGCCGCGACGGTCCAATCGATGATCGTCAGCGTGCGCAGGCCGAGGAAGTCGAACTTGACCAGGCCGACCGCCTCGACGTCGTCCTTGTCGAACTGCGTGACGAGGCCGTCGCCGCCGCCGGATTCCGAGAACAGCGGCGCGAAGTCCGCGAGCGGGCCCGGTGCGATGACGACGCCGCCGGCGTGCTTGCCGGCGTTACGCGCGAGGTCCTCGAGCTTCAGCGCGAGGTCGACGAGCTCGGCGACCTCCTCGTCGCTCTCGTAGAGCGCCTTGAACTCGCCGACGACGCGATCCGGCTCCTCGCGCGACTTCTTCGAGCGGCCGAGCGCGTCCTCGAGCGAGAGGTCGAGCGGCATCTTCGGGATCAGCTTCGCGATCTTGTCGACCTGCCCGTACGGCATGCCGAGCACGCGGCCGGTGTCGCGCAGCACGGCCTTCGCGGCCATCGTGCCGTAAGTGATGATCTGGCTGACGCGGTCGCGTCCGTACTTGCGCGCGACGTAGTCGATGACGCGGTCGCGGCCGTCCATGCAGAAGTCGACGTCGAAGTCCGGCATCGACACGCGTTCGGGATTCAGGAACCGCTCGAACAGCAATCCGTAGCGCAGCGGATCGAGGTCGGTGATGCCGAGTGCGTAGGCGACCAGCGAGCCGGCGCCGGAGCCGCGGCCGGGGCCGACCGGGATGTGGTTCGCCTTCGCCCAGTTGATGAAGTCGGCGACGATCAGGAAGTAGCCGGGGAAGCCCATCTGCACGATGACGTCGAGCTCGGCGTCGAGGCGGCGCTCGTAGTCGGCGCTCGCGAAGCCCTCCGCCGGCGCGCCGGCTTCGAGCCGGCGGCGCAGGCCGTCGCGGGACTTCTCGCGGATGTAGCTGTCCAGCGTGTGCGCGCTCGGCACCGGGAACGCCGGCAGGAAGTACTTGCCGAAGCGGAGCTCGAGGTTGCAGCGCGTCGCGAGTTCGACCGAGTTGTCGAGCAGCTCCGGCAGGTCGGCGAACAGCGCCGACATCTCCGCGGCCGATTTCAGGTACTGGTCCGGCGAGTAGTCGCGCGGCCGCTTCGGGTCGGCGAGCACGCGGCCGGCGTGGATGCACACGCGCGCCTCGTGCGCTTCGAAGTCCTCGCGCACGAGGAAACGCACGTCGTTGGTCGCGACGCACGGCAGCTCGAGCCGCGCGGCGAGATCGAGCGCGGCGCCGAGGAACGCGTCCTCGTGCGCGCGCTGCGTGCGCACGATTTCGAGATAGAGCCGCTCCGGGAAGCGCCGCCGCCACCATTCCGCACGTGCGCGCGCCGCGTCGTCGCGCGCGGCGAGCAGCAGCTGGCCGACGTCGCTGCCGTGGCCGAGCAGCGCGATCAGGCCGTCGCCGGCTTCGTCGAGCCAGGCCGCCTCGACCAGCGCGTGCTCGCCGTGGCGGTTCTCCGCATACGCGCGCGAGAGCAGGCGCGAGAGGTTCAGATAGCCCGTGTGGTTCTGGCACAGCACGGTCACGCGTTGCGGGCGGCCACGGTCCTGCGGGTCGGCGATCCAGAGGTCGCTGCCGGCGATCGGCTTGACGCCGGCGGTCTCGGCGGCCTTGTAGAACTTGACCAGCGCGAACAGGTTCGCGACGTCGGTCAGCGCGAGCGCCGGCAGGCCGAGCTCGACCGCGCGGCTGATCAGGTTCGGACGCGCCGCCTTCTCCGGCAGGCCGTACTCGGGCTTCTCCGGAATGCGGATCGTCGAGTCGACCAGCGAGTACTCGCTGTGGACGTGCAGATGGACGAAGCCGGGCGACATGGCGTGGTGCTGCGCGGAGCGATCCGCAGCGTAGACCGCGCCGGCGGGAGGGGCAAGATTGACAATCCGTTCCCCGGCCGGGCCGGCTCAACGCCCGGGCGCCGGCTGCGCGCCGACGACGACCGGGTCGAAGTCGTCGCCGAACACCGCGTCCGGCATCGGCGGCGCCGCACCGAAGCGCGTGCGCCGCGGGCGTCAGCGGGAACGCTCCGCGGCCGGCGCGCCGCGCGCCGACGACGGTGACGACGGTGACGACGTGGCGCGGCGCCGGGCAGCACCGACGCGGATCAGGCGCCGACCGGCTCGCTCGCGAACAGCGGCAGCTCCGGAGCGCTGACGCGCTGCACCGGCGCGAAGCCGCGCCGGTGCAGCGGGCACGGGCCGAGCTCCTGCAGTGCGCGCAGGTGCTCCGGCGTCGAGTAGCCCTTGTGGCGCGCGAAGCCGTAGCCCGGGTGCAGTGCGTCGAGCTCGCGCATGATGCGGTCGCGCGTGGTCTTGGCGAGGATCGACGCGGCGCTGATGACCGGCTCGCTCGCATCGCCGCCGACGATGCCGTGCGCGCGGCACGGCGTCTGCTTCGGCAGTTGGTTGCCGTCGATCAGCGCGAGCGTCGGCGCGACCGCGAGCGCGGCGAGCGCGCGCGTCATGCCGGCGAGCGTCGCGCCGAGGATGTTCAGGCGGTCGATCTCGTCGACGTCGACCGCGACGACCGACCAGGCGAGCGCCGCGGCGCGGATGCGCGGCGCGAGCTTCTCGCGCTCGGCCTCGCTGAGCACCTTCGAGTCGGCGAGCCCGCGCGGCCTGCGCTTCGGATCGAAGATCACCGCGGCGACGACGACCGGACCGGCCAGCGGTCCGCGGCCGGCTTCGTCGACGCCGGCGACGACCTCTCCGGCTGCGGCGACGCGCGCGCGTCTCATTCGTGCAAGTCCCCGAGCTTCGTGAACACGTAATCGCGGTGCGAGGTTACCGTGCGCGCGTCCTTGCCGTCGAGACCGCGGCCCTTGCAGCGTTCGCGAAGCCGCGCGTCGGCGCCGAAGAACGCGTCCTTCGACACGCCGGAGGCGTCGAGCGGCAGCGCGGCGCGCGTCAATGCGCGGCGCCGACGAGCTCCGCGATCGCGGCCGCCGCGCTGCGGCTCGCGTCGCGGCGCAGCTCGAGATGCAGGCGCCGGTATTCGGCGAGCAGCTCCGCGTCGGCGCGGCGCTCGCGCAGCGGCGGCAGCAGCAGCTCCGCGAGCGCCTCCGGCGTGCAGTCGTCCTGCATGCGCTCGGGCACGAGATCGCGGCCGGCGAGGATGTTCGGCAGCGCGTAGCGGCCGATCTTCAGCAGGCCGAGGCTGCGCACGATGCGGTAGGTCGAACGCGCGAGCCGGTACGCGACGACCATCGGGCGCTTCGCGAGCATCGCCTCGAGCGCGGCGGTGCCGGACGCGAGCAGCACCGCGTCGGCGGCGACCATCGCCTCGGCCGCGCGGCCGTCGACGAGGAGGAACGCGGCGCGCGCGTCGGCGTCCGCTGCGGCGTTCCGCAGCAGCGCCTCGAATGCGGCGCGGCACGCGGCATTCGCCATCGGTGCGACGATGCGGAGGTCGGGCAGGCGCTGCCGCAGCCGCAGCGCGGCGTCGACGAAATCCGCGCCGAGCCGCGCGATCTCGCCGAGCCGGCTGCCCGGCAGCACGGCGAGCACCGGCGCCGCGCCGGGAAGGCCGAGTGCCGAGCGTGCGGCGGACGGGTCCGGCTCGAGCGCGAACGCGTCGGCGAGCGGATGGCCGACGAAGCGCGCGTCGACGCCGTGGCGCGCGTAGATCGGCGGTTCCATCGGGAACAGGCACAGCACGCGGTCCGTGCTGCGGCCGATGGTCGCCGCGCGCCGCGCGCGCCAGGCCCAGATCGACGGGCTGACGTAGTGCACGGTCGCGACGCCGGCGCGCTTGAGCCGGCGCTCGAGGCCGAGGTTGAAGTCCGGCGCGTCGATGCCGACGAACGCGTCCGGCGCGAAGTCGAGCGTACGCCGCGCGACGTCGCGCCGGATCGCGAGCAGCTCGGGCAGATGCTTCAGCACTTCGACGAGCCCCATGACCGCGAGCCTCTCGGCCGGGTACCAGGCGTCGAGCCCGGCGGCAATCATGCGCGCGCCGCCGACGCCGGCGAAGCGCGCATCGGGGAAGCGCTCGCGCAGCGACGCGATCAGACCCGCGCCGAGCAGGTCGCCGGACGCCTCGCCGGCGACGAGCACGAAGCGCCGCGGTGCAGAAGACGGGGACGGTGGCGTGGCGGAGTGCATCGGCGGCGGCAGTGCGGTCGGAGCGTCGGCGGCGAACGGTTCAATCGCGACGTGGCCTACGCCGGCGGCGAGACGAGTTCGCGGCACGGAAAGCGCGATGCTTCCGGGCGGCTACGAACTTCCCGGCGTGCTCCGGCTCCAGGCTCGCCTCTCAGCGCACCAGCGAGCGCTCGCTCCGCGCGATGAAGTCGAGCAGCGCGGCGACGTCGTCGCTGGCGCCGGCCTGCTCGGCGAGCTTCTCGCGCGCCTCGGCGAACGGCGTGCGGGCGACGTAGAGCGTACGGTACGCGCGTTTGATCGCGCTGATGCGCGCGGCGTCGAAGCCGCGGCGCCGGAGGCCCTCGCTGTTGATGCCGCGCGGGCGCGCGTAGGCGCCGGCGACGGTCACGAACGGCGGCACGTCGGCGTTGATCAGGCTGCCCATGCCGGTGAACGCGTGCGCGCCGATCTTGCAGAACTGATGCACGCCGGTGAAGCCGCCGAGCGTGACCCAGTCGCCGATCTCGACGTGGCCGGCCAGCGTCGCGTTGTTCGCGAACACGACGTGGCTGCCGACGCGGCAGTCGTGCGCGACGTGCACGTAGGCCATGATCAAGTTGTCGTCGCCGATCCGCGTCGCGCCGCCGCCGTCGGCGGTGCCGCGGTTCAGCGTGACGAATTCGCGGATCACGTTGCGGTCGCCGACGACGAGCTCGCTGCGCTCGCCGCGGTATTTCTTGTCCTGCGGCTCGGCGCCGATCGAGGCGAACGCGAAGATGCGGTTGTCGCAGCCGATCCGCGTCGCGCCCTCGACGACGACGTGCGCGCCGATGCGCGTGCGGTCGCCGATCTCGACGTCCGCCCCGACGATGCTGTACGCGCCGATCTCGACGTCGGCGCCGATCCGCGCGTGCGGATCGACGATCGCGGTCGGGTGGATCATCAGTCGGCGCGCCCCGCGCAGAGCAGCTCGGCCTCGGCGACGTCCTTGCCGTCGACGCTCGCGCGGCACCAGAACTGGCTCATGTTGCGCACCGTGCGCTTGTGCTCGACGTCGAGCACGAGCTGGTCGCCGGGGACGACGACGCGCGCG
>DASWOS010000091.1:0-2400 GCA_036398645.1 Dokdonella sp.
TCGGCGACGCTGCCGCCGCCGTAGCCGCGCAGGTCGACCAGGACCTCGATCGCCTCGGCGTGGATGCGACGCGCGAGCGGCACCGCACCGAGCCCGGCGACCTCGTGAAACGCGTGCGCGGCTGCGCGCAGGCGGCGGCGGATCGCGCTGCCGTCGTCCGCGCTGGTCGCGAACAGGTGCACGTCGAGGCGCTCGCCGCGCAGCGCCTCGATCATCGCGACGATCAGCAGGCCGGTCGGATGCAGGCCGAAGCCGTTCGAGACGAAGCCGACGCGGAGCGGCGCGTCGGCCGCGACCGGCCGCGCGGCGAACGCGAGCCGCGCGCGCAGCGGCGCCGCGACCGCCTCGATGCCGGCCGCGCAGGTGCGCGCGCAGCGCAGCTGCTCGTCCGCGCCGGCCGGCTCGGACAGGAAGCCGAACGGCGCGATGCCGGGCGCCTCCGCGGCGACGCGCGCGCGCAGCTCCGCCGACAGCGCGTCGAGATCGCGCCAGTCGCAGAGCTGGCGGCGCAGGAACACGAGCTGGCCGAGCGCGTGGTGCAGGCCCGGATCGAGCGCGAGCGCGCGCGCCTGCGCGTCGGCGGCGTCGGCGTAGCGTTTCTGCTCCTCGGCGGCGAGGCCGAGCTGGTACGGGAAACGTGCGTCGCGCGGCGCGGCGCGGGCGCCGGCCGCGTAGGTGGCCTCGGCCTCGGCGAAGCGGCGTTGCGCGGCGAGCACGATGCCGAGCAGCAGCAGGCCCTCGGGATGGCCCGGCGCGAGCGCGAGGCCATGCCGCAGCTCGCGCTCGGCCGCCGCCGCGTCGCCGCGCGCGAGCTCGGCCGCGGCGAGGTTGAACCGGGCGCCGACGTAGCTCGGCGCGGCACGCGTCGCGTCGCGGTAGGCCGCGCAGGCGCCGTCGAGGTCGCCGGCCGCGCGGCGCGCGTTGCCGAGACCGTTCAGCACCGCCGGCTGCGCCGGTGCGAGCGCGCGCGCGCGCTCGAGCGTCGCGACCGCCGCCGCGGCGTCGCCGCCGGCGAGCAGCGCGCTGCCGAGATTGCAGAGCGCGTCGATCGAGCGCGGCGCGAGCCGGCACGCCTCGGCGAGCGCCGCGCGCGCGGCGTCGACGCGGCCGAGCTGCAGCAGCGCGATGCCGTGCAGGCGAGCCGCCTCGGCCATCTGCGGCGCACGCCGGCGCAGCGCCGCGGCGTCGGCCGCGGCATCGTCGAAGCGGCCGCGCTCGAGCAGGTCGGCGATCCGTCGCAACGCGGGCTCGGCGGCGGGCAGATCGGAGCGCATCACGTCGGCGACGCTAACCGACGCCGCGGCTTTGCGCAAAAGGCGCCGCGGCGCGCGACGCGCGCGCTCGATCGAAGCGCGTCGCGGTGCGTCGTTTCCGGCCGCGCGTCGAGGCGGCCGCCGCGTCGATCGGCCGACGTTCGGTTCGCGCGCGCGGCCGCCGCGGCGCATGCGCGGCGGCGCCGGCTGTGCGGATTCATGCGTTCGCGGTCAGCTGCTGCAGCTGATCGGCCTGATCCTCGCGCGTCAGCGCGTCGACGAGCTCGTCGAGGTCGCCGGCGAGGATCTCCGGCAGCCGATACAGCGTCAGGTTGATGCGGTGATCGGTCACGCGGCCTTGGGGAAAGTTGTACGTGCGGATGCGCTGGCTGCGATCGCCGGAGCCGACCTGCAGCCGGCGCGACTCGGCCTGCGCCGCGGTCTGCTTCGCCTGCGCCTCGTCGAGCAGGCGTGCCCTGAGCAGCGCCATCGCGCGTGCGCGGTTCTTGTGCTGGCTGCGCTCGTCCTGGCATTCGACGACGATGCCGCTCGGCAGATGCGTGATGCGGATCGCCGAGTCGGTCTTGTTCACGTGCTGGCCGCCGGCGCCGGACGAGCGGAACGTGTCGACCTTGAGGTCGGCGTCGCGGATCTCGACGTCGTCGATCGCGTCGAGCTCGGGCAGGATCGCGACCGTCGCCGCCGAGGTGTGGATGCGGCCCTGCGCCTCGGTCTCCGGCACGCGCTGCACGCGGTGCGTGCCGGACTCGTACTTGAGCCGCGAGAACGCGCCGTGGCCCTCGACGCGCGCGATGACCTCCTTGAAGCCGCCGTGCTCGCCGTCGTTCGCGGACAGGATTTCGACGCTCCAGCGGCGACGCTCGGCGTAGCGCAGGTACATGCGCAGCAGGTCGCCGGCGAAGATCGCGGCCTCGTCGCCGCCGGTGCCGGCGCGGACTTCAAGGAAGACATTGTTCGCGTCCAGCGGATCTTTCGGTACCAGATACCCCTGCAGAAACGTCTCGACCTCGGCGAGCCTGGCTTCGGCGGCCGGCAACTCCGCCTCGGCCATCTGGCGCATCTCGGTGTCGCTGTCGTTGCGCATCAGCTTCAGGCCGTCGATTTCCTCGGTCGTCGCCCTGTACCT
>DASWOS010000092.1:0-1682 GCA_036398645.1 Dokdonella sp.
GCCGAGCGCGCCGACCACGACGGAGGCGGCCGCCATGCCGACGCTGCTGCTGCTCGCCGATGCGTCGCGCGGCGCCGAGGCGCCGAACGACGTCGTGATTCCGCGCGGTGCCGGACAGGTGCGTGTGCAGGCCGAAATCGACGCATCGGACACGCATGCGCGCTACGTGCTGAGCGTCGCCGACGGCGCCGCGACGGTGTTCGTCGCCGATGCGCTCGCGCCGCGGCAGTCCGGCCCGTATCGCTTCGTCGAAGCGGTCATGCCGGCCGCGGCGTTCGGTGCCGACGTACGCCGCATCGGCTTGCGCGCGCAAGGTGCCGACCACGACGCGTCCGCCTGGACGGTGCGCGCGCGTTTCGTCGACCGCTAGCTGTGATCTCTCAGTAGGTTGTTCATCCGGGGCGAACCCGGAATGCTGGAGGCGCGAACCAAACCAACCTCCAGGAGCCCCGGATGAACCTGCATAACCATGCCCGATTGACTCCTCACGGTCGAGCGTTGCTCGTCCAGCGCATCGAAGGCGGCCTGCGCGTCGAAGAGGCGGCCCAGGCCGCCGGCGTCAGCGTGCGTACCGCCTACAAGTGGCTCAAGCGCTTTCGCGAGGAAGGGTCGGCCGGACTGCAGGATCGCTCGTCGCGTCCGCACCGGTGTCCGCATGCCACCTCGCCCGAGCAGGTCGCCCGTCTGATCGAGCAGCGCCGCGCGCGCGCGACCTATCGCCAGATCCATCACACGCTCGGCCTGGGTCTCAGCACCGTGGCTCGCTGGCTCCTGCGGGCCGGATTGAATCGGCTCGCCGCGCTCGAGCCCGCGCCGCCGATCCTCCGCTACGAGTACGCCGAGCCCGGCGCTCTGTTGCATTTGGACATCAAGAAGCTCGGCCGCTTCCGAAGACCCGGCCACCGCCTCACCGGCGACCGCACCCTCACCTCCGACGGCGCTGGCTGGGAGTATGTCCACGTCGCCATCGACGACGCCTCGCGTGTAGCGTTCTCGAGTCTTCATCCTGACGAAAGCGGCTCCAGCGCCTGCGGCGCGTTGTTGCAGGCACTGCGCTATTACCGCCGCATCGGCGTGCGCTTCACGCGCCTGCTCACCGACAACGGCTCAGCCTATCGCTCGCGCCTGTTCCGCCGTCTCGTACTCAGGCTCCGCTTGCGTCACCGCTTCACCAGACCCTATACCCCGCGCACTAACGGCAAAGCCGAGCGCTTCATCCAGACCGCACTGCGCGAATGGGCCTATGCCCGCACCTATGAAACCTCCGAGCACCGCGCCGCCCATCTGCCGTACTGGCTTCATCACTACAATTGGCACCGCCCTCATGCCAGCCTCGGCTATCGACCCCCCATCAGCCGCCTCTCCCTTCCTCTGAACAACGTACTGGGGTTGCACAGCTAGCGGCACCGGCGCGCGAGCAATACGGCGGCGGTCGTCGCGCGACGTTCGCCGGACGGCACGGCCCGACGAAGACCGCGTCCGGTGCACGTACTCGGCGGGCCGCCTCGTACGCGCTCGTCGCGAGCTCGACGAGCGGACGCGGCGGGCATCGGCACGACCAGTGCGCGCGCGTCCGGTGCGACGCGTCCGGCTGCGCAGCCGCAGCCGCAGCGGCTGACCGCGGCGCACGCCGCGACGGCGCTCAGCGGACCGCGTCGAAACGAAAGCTCCGACGCGAACGG
>DASWOS010000093.1:0-8720 GCA_036398645.1 Dokdonella sp.
GTCGCCGAGACCTCGCTGACGGTGCCGCGCATCCGCTACGTCGTCGACACCGGCACCGCGCGCGTCAAGCGCTACGGCCAGCGCAACCAGCTCGAGCGCCTGCACGTCGAGCCGATCTCGCAGGCGGCGGCGGACCAGCGCAAGGGCCGCTGCGGGCGCGTCGGCCCGGGCGTCTGCTACCGGCTCTACGGCGAGGACGACTACGCGCGCCGGCCGCGCTACACGGACCCCGAGATCCTGCGCTCGTCGCTGGCCGGCGTGATCCTGCGCATGCTGAGCCTGAAGCTCGGCGATCCGGCCGAGTTCCCGTTCGTCGAGGCGCCGTCGGAGCGCGCGATCGCGGACGGCTACCGGCGCCTGGCCGAGCTCGGCGCTTTGGAACCTTCGCGCTCGCCACCGGCCGCGGACGATCAACGAGCGGCCGTGCACGGCCGCACGCCGCGACACGCGCTGACCGAGATCGGCCGCGTGATGGCGCGGCTGCCGATCGACGTCGCGCTCGGCCGCATGCTCGTCGAGGCCGTGCAGCGCGGCACGATGCGCGAGCTGCTCGTGCTGGTCGCGTTCCTCAGCATCCAGGACCCGCGCGAGCGGCCGGCCGACGCGCGCGCGCAGGCCGACGCGGCGCATGCGCCGTTCGCCGATCCGAAGTCCGACTTCGCCGGCATCCTGAAGCTCTGGAGCGCATACAGCACGGCGCACGAGGAGCTGACCCAGTCGAAGCTGCGCGACTGGTGCCAGACGCATTTTCTCTCGTTCCTGCGCATGCGCGAGTGGCGCGAGCTGCACCGGCAGCTGCGGCTCGTGACCGACGAGCCGGGCTGGGCCGGCGCGACCGCCGGTGCGGCCGTCGCCGCGCCGGCGGGCGCGGCCGCGCAAGCGGCGGAGATGACGGCCGATGTTTTCGAGGCGATCCACCGCTGCCTGCTGTCCGGCTGGCCGACGCAGGTCGCGCGCAAGGACGAACGCGGCCAGTACCGCGGCACGCGCGAGCGGCGCTTCGCGATCTTTCCGGGCTCGGCGCTCGCGAAGTCGCCGCCGCCGTGGTTGCTCGCCGGGCAGATCCTCGATCTCGGCGGCCGCGTCCACGCGCTGCTCTGTGCGCGCATCGAGCCGGCCTGGATCGAGCAGCAGGCCGCGCATCTGGTCCGGCGCACGTGGCGCGACGCGCACTGGTCGCGCGCGCGCGGCGCGGTCGTCGCGTTCGAGCAGGTCACGCTGTTCGGGCTCACGCTGGTCGAGAAGCGCGCGGTCACGTTCGGCGCGCAGGACCCGGCGCTCGCGCACGCGGTGTTCGTGCGCGAGGCGCTCGCGCGCGGCGAGATCGACGCGCGCGCCGACTTCGTGCGTGCGAACGCGCGGGTGCTCGCCGAGGCGCGCGAGATCGAGGCGAAGCGGCGGCGCACCGGGCTGCTGCGCGACGAGAGCGAGCTCGCCGCGTTCTTCGCCGGCAAGCTGCCCGCGGACGTCCACACCGCCGCCGCGCTCGACGCGTGGTACCGCCGCGCGACGCCGGCCGAGCAGGCCGCGCTGCACTGGTCGCTCGCCGACGTGCTCGCCGAATCGCCCGGCTTCGGCGCGCGCGACTTTCCGGCGAAGCTCGACGTCGGCGGCCACGCGCTTCGCCTCGCCTACCGCTTCGTGCCGGGCGACCCGGCCGACGGCGTCACGCTGCACGTGCCGCTCGCGTTCGTCAACGCGGTGTCCGCGGCGCGCTGCGAATGGCTCGTACCGGGCCTGCTCGCCGACAAGGTCGCCGAGGCGATCCGCGGCCTGCCGAAGCCGCTGCGGCGCAACTTCGTGCCGGCGCCGGATTTCGCCCGCGCGTTCGTCGAGGCCGAGGCGCCGCGCGACGAGCCGCTGTTCGTCGCGCTCGCGCGTTACTTGCAGCGCGTGACCGGCGTCGAGATCCGCGCCGAGGACTTCGCCGGCGTCGAGCTGCCGCCGCATCTGCACATGAACTTCCGCGTCCACGACGAACAGGGCGCCACGCTCGCCGAGAGCCGCGACCTCGCCGCGATCCAGGCGCAGTGGACCGGCGCCGCGCGCACCGCGTTCTCGCGCCGCGCCGAGATCGAGCTGACGCGCGAGCACGTCGAGGAATTCGATTTCGAGGACATTCCTGACGCGGTCGTCTCGCCGGCCGGGCTGACCGCGTTCCCGGCGCTGGTCGACCTCGGCGAGAGCGTCGCGCTGCGCGTGTTCGAGCGGCGGGACGAGGCGCAGGCCGAGCACCGTCGCGGCGTCGAGCGCCTGCTGCGACGTGCGCTCGCCGACGTCGTCAAGCGCACGCGCAAGCAACTGCCGATCAAGAACGACGTCTTGTTGAAGAGTGCGGCCATGGACGGCCGCTTCGGCGCTCCTGCGGTCAGGGACGATCGCAAAGGCCCATCCCAGAGTGCGGCCACGGCCGGTCGCTCCGGCGCTTCCGCGGTCAAGGATGACCGCAAAGGCCCATCCCAGAGTGCGGCGATGGACGGCCGCTTCGGCCCTTCCGCGGGCCGCGGCGAGCGCGAAAATTCATCCCGAAGCGTGGTCGCGGACGCGCGTGGCGACTCGATCCGACGCGCGGTCGACGGCCGCCCCGGCCTCGCCGCGCTCGCGGGCGGGCGCGCGGGTTCGCCGTCGCCGCTCGCGGCGCTGTCGGCGCTGCGCGACGCGCGGCGGCCGATTCAGCCGCCGCCCGGCGTGGCCGACGCGTTGCGCGACGACCTCGTCGAGGCGGCGCTCCGCGAGCAGCTCGCGCGCCACGATCTCGACCTGCGTCGCCGCGCGGATTTCGAACGCGTGCGCGAGGCGATCGCGCGCGGGCTGTTTCCGGCGGCGGTCGAGCGCCTCGCGCTCGCCGAGGCGATCCTCGCCGCGCACGCCGAGCTGCGGCCGCTGCTCGAGCCGCCGCTGATCGGCTTCGCGCGCGCGAACTACGACGACCTGCGCGAGCAGCTCGGCGAGCTGCTGTTCCCCGGCTTCCTGCGCGAGCTCGACGCGGCGCGGCTCGCGCACTACCCGCGTTATCTGCGCGCGATGCGCCTGCGCGCCGAGCGCCTGCGCCAGGACCCGGCGCGCGACCAGGCGCGCATGCTCGCCGTGCAGGGCTACTGGCGCGAATACCTGAAGCGGCGCGCGGCGCGCGGCGGCGACGACGCCGAGCTCTCGGCGCTGCGCTGGCTGATCGAGGAGCTGCGCGTGTCGACGTTCGCGCAGGAGCTCGGCACGACCGAGCCGGTCTCGCCGAAGCGGATCGCGAAGCTGATCGAATCGTTGCGCTGAGCGCGCGGTCGTACGACGCGCCGGGGCGACCTCGTCGGAGCGTGGACGTCGACGGCCGCCGATTCACCGCGTCGGCAAGGCGGCGCGCCGGCTCCGCCGATCCGCGACGACGCGCCGGACCGGCGCCGCGAGCGCCGGACCGGCGTGCGCGAGGCGGCCTACTTGATGCGCTGCACGCGGACGCTGCAGCCGCAGCCCTGCACGACCATCAGCCAGCTGCCGAGCATCATCGGCTTGATCTTGACCGCCGGACTCTTGAGCGCGCCGGCATCGTGCGAGCCGGACTCGGTCTGCTGCCATTCCTGGCCGTTCTCGAGCGTGAACGTGGTCTTGCCGCTCCAGCCGTAGAACGTGCCGACGATGCGGCTCTCGACGGTTTCGCGCTCGGCGGCGTCCGGATAGAACTCCGGCCGGCCGTCGCGCCGCGTCGGCGCGGCGCCGGCGCCGCCGTGCGCCTGCAGCCACTGGTTCAGGCTGCGCAGCTCCTCCGGCGAGAGCTTGTCGAGGCCGGCCGCGCGGAATTCCGCCTGCGACATGCGCTCCTCGAGCGTCGGCGACTGGGACTGCGCGCCGGCGACGGTCGCGGCGGTCAGCAGGGCGAAGGCAAGGCAGGAAATCGGGCGCATGGGCGTCGGGAGCGTCGCGGTCTGGGACCGCTACCGCAAAAGTCCTTGTCTGACACGAAGTTAATAGGTGCGTTCGCGCGCGCAAACGGCTAGAATGCAGCGGTTCGAGTGTAGCATGATGCCGCCGGGCTTGGGCTCGGCACAGGGGACTGCGAGCGAGCGGCAGCCGAATCGGCAGCCGGTCGCGGGTATGCGGTCTCGTGCGAGCACGGCGAACGTCCGCATTTCCCGTCGTAGAGAAGTCCAGAATGTCGTCAGTCAAGAAATGGGTGGTCGGTGCCGCCGCGTGCGTGGTGGCCTGCGGTGCGCTCGATGCGAGCGCGCAGAACGTGCCGACGGTCGTCGTCGACAAGCAACTGCAGGCCGTGCAGTCGCCGACGCTGCCGGGCCGCGCCGGCATCTCGTATCAGCAGACCGGCAGCGGTACGAGCGCGCTGAACGTCTACACGAAGGGATTCCTGTTCTGCGGAAACATCGGCACGGCGATCGCGACGCCGGCTACGCTGACGCTCGCGCACGAGAGCCAAAGCTTGTCGCCGGTGCACAATTGGGCGTTCCCGTCGGTCATCGACATCGCCACGTTCGGCTATTCCGGCAGCGTGCTGACCGTGCTCGGCAACGACACCGAGGACAGCCCGCTGACGCTGACCTGCCACAGCACGAGCGACGTCGGCGCGGTCACCAGCGGGCTGCGCGAAGGCATCTTCGACGACAGCTACGATTCGGCCACGCAGACGAACTACGGCCATCTCGTCAACTGGATTCCGCCGCGCGACTTCAGCTGGTCCGATCCGGATTGGACGCAGGTGCCGACCGATGCGTGCAATCCGACCGCGGAGCAGCCGTTCAAGGTCGCCGAGGACATCGCCTGCGCCGCGGTGACCGGCGTGAAGCCGCACACGAGCGGCGGCGACGAGGTCAGGGCGCCGATCATGTGGACGGCATCCGACGGCACGAGCTTCACGTATCTGTTCCGCTTCGACGGTCGCCAGGGTCCGCAGACGGCCGGCGCGCAGGCCGTGTTCGACGCGCCGCAGGCGACGCAGCCGGGCGAGCCGGCCGATACGAACTTCCCGAAGATCCTGATCCAGGACGCGTACGATCACACGTATCTTTCCGCGAGCGGCCAGTACTGCATCCTTTACGATCTGCCGACCGCGTTGAACAGCAGCACCTGCGCGAGCACGACCTCGTATCCGCTCGACGACTCGGGCTTCCTGCATCTGCCGATCACGCTCGGCGCGCTGCCGGTCGGCAGCGGCATCGACCAGGCGTTCTACGTCGCGGTCACTCGGCCGATCAGCGGCGCGCCGTCGACGTCGACGGTGCCGGTCGTCGCGGTGTCGGTGCTGATGGAGCCGGACGTCACCGAAGCCGGTGGGGACAACTTCAGCGGCGACGACGTCGTGTTCGGCTTCATGCCGACCTCGTCCGGTTTCCCATGGATGAGCGGCCAATAGGCGACCGCGCGCGCGCATCGCGGCAGTCTCTGCATCGGCGCCTGCGGGCGCCGATCGTTTTTCGAGGTCCGGCGCGTGCGCTCGCCGGATTCGTCGCATGACCGATCCGACGATGGAACCGCTCGCGGCCTGGGCCGCGCGGCGCGGCCGCACGGCCGACGGCGTGGCCGAACGTGCCGCGCAGCTCGTGCTCGCGCGTGCGCAGCCGGCGCCGCCGGCCGGCTGGGCCGCCGCGCAGCGCGAGCTCGTCGCCTGCCTCGACCAGCTCGACCAACTCGGCGTCGGTGCGGAGCCGCAGGCCGCGTGCATCCTGCATGCGGCGGTGCAGGCCGGCGTCGCGCTCGACGGCGCGGATCTCGGCGGCTTCGCCGCCGACGTGCGCGAGCTCGTCGAAGGCCAGCAGGCGGCCGAGCGCGTCTGGTCGCTGCACGCCTCGCGCGGCAGCGCGAGCGGCAACGAGGGTCTGCGCCGGCTGCTGCTCGCGATCATCCGCGACCTGCGCGTCGTGTTCATCCTGCTCGCGCGCCAGCTCGTGCGCATGCGCGCGGCCGAACGCGCGCCCGAGGCCGAGCGCCGCGAGCTCGCGCAGCTGACCGCCGACATCCTCGCGCCGCTCGCGAACCGGCTCGGCATCTGGCAGGTCAAGTGGGAGCTCGAGGATCTCGCGTTCCGCTACCTGCAGCCGGACGTCTACCGGCGCATCGCGAACCTGCTCGACGAACGTCGCGACGATCGCGAAGCGTGGATCGCGAACGCGAAGGCGCAGCTCGGCGACGCGCTCGCGAAAGCCGGCATCGCCGCCGACATCGCCGGCCGGCAGAAGCACATCTATTCGATTTGGCGCAAGATGCAGCGCAAGGGGCTCGAGTTCTCCGAGCTCTACGACGTGCGCGCGCTGCGCGTGCTCGTCGCCGACGTCGCGACCTGCTACGCCGCGCTCGGCGTCGTGCACTCGCTGTGGCCGTACGTTCCGGGCGAGTTCGACGACTACATCGCGAGCCCGAAGGGCAACCAGTACCAGTCGCTGCACACCGCCGTGGTCGGGCCGGAAGGGCGCACGCTCGAGGTGCAGATCCGCTCGCACGAAATGCACCGCCACGCCGAGCTCGGCGTCGCCGCGCACTGGCGCTACAAGGAGGGCGGCGGCGCCGACGCGAGCTTCGAGCGCAAGATCGCCTGGATGCGCCGGCTGCTCGAGGCGAAGGACGCGCGCGACGACGACGCGGCGCTGCTCGCCGGCTTCCGCACCGAGGTCGTCGAGGACCGCGTCTATCTGCTGACGCCGAAGGGACAGGTCGTCGACCTGCCGCGCGGCGCGACCGTGCTCGACTTCGCCTACGCGATCCACACCGACGTCGGCCACCGCTGCCGCGGCGCGAAGGTCAACGGCCGCATCGTGCCGCTCGGCCATCAGCCGGTCAGCGGCGACCGCGTCGAAGTGCTGACCGGCAAGGTCTCCGAGCCGCGGCGCGACTGGCTGTCCGCGCATCACGGCTTTCTGAACACGCATCGCGCGCGCGAGAAGGTGCGCGCCTGGTTCAAGCGCATCGACCGCACGCAGAACCTCGCCGCCGGACGCCTGCTGCTCGAGCGCGAGCTGCGCCGCCTCGCGCTGGCCGGCGCGAGCCTCGACGGCCTGCCCGAGCGCTTCCAGCTTAAGAGCCAGGACGACCTGCTCGAAGCGCTCGCGCTCGGCGACGTCAGCGCTGGCCAGATCGCGCGCGCGCTGCACGAGATGACCGCGCCGCCGCCGCCCGCGCCGGGCACGGCGCCGCCGCCGCCGCCGTCGCGCGTGCCCGGCAGCGGCAGCGGCCGCGGCGCGATCGTCATCTACGGCGTCGGCAATCTGCTGACGCAGCTCGCGCGCTGCTGCCGGCCGCTGCCCGGCGACGCGATCGAAGGCTTCATCACGCGCGGGCGCGGCGTCTCCGTGCACCGCGCCGACTGCGCGCAGCTCGCGAACCTGCGCGCGCGTGATCCGAGCCGCGTCGTCGCGGTCGAGTGGGGCGATCGCGCGCAGGCGAGCTACGACGTCGACATCGTCGTCAAGGGCTACGACCGCAAGTGGCTGCACAAGGACGTCAGCAACGTGATCGCGGCCGCGAACGCGCACGTCGTCGCGGTCCACGCGCGGCTCGACGCGCGCAGCGGCATCGCGATCATGGACTACGCGTTGCGCGTCGCCGATTTCGGCCAGCTGAGCGGACTGCTCGCGCAGCTGCTCGCGGTGCCGAACGTGATCGAGGCGCGGCGCGTGACCTGAGCGCGCGGCCGCGCCAACGCGTGCGATTCCGCGCGCGGCCGCCTCGGCGCGGCGCCGCGCCGATCACGTTTCGTTGACGTCGGAGCGCGCCTCGTGCGCCGTCGTGGGGCGCGAAACCGCGTGCTATTCTCGTCCGCCAGCCGGCGCCGGACGGCGCGGCGCTGCCGCGCGCCGCCCTCTTGACGGATATGACGCGAACGTGATCGAGATCCCTGGATACCGTCTGCTGCGCCAGCTCGGCCGCGGCGGCATGGCTACGGTTTACCTGGCCGTGCAGGAATCGGTGGACCGCGAGGTCGCGCTGAAGGTCATGTCGCCGGCGCTGCTCGCCGATCCGAACTTCGGCGAACGCTTCCTGCGCGAAGCGAAGATCGCCGCGCGGCTGCACCATCGCCACGTCGTCGGCATCTACGACGTCGGCCGCGCCGGAGACTACCACTACATCGCGATGGAGTACCTGAGCGGCGGTCCGGTGCTCGCGAAGGACGGCGCCGCGCGGCCGGTCGCGTTCGCGCTGCGCGTGATCCGCGAGATCGCCGGCGCGCTGAACTACGCGCAGGAGAAGGGCTTCGTCCACCGCGACGTCAAGCCGGACAACATCCTGCTGCGCGACGACGGCTCGTCGGCGCTGACCGACTTCGGCATCGCGCGCGCGCTCGACTCGGCGCTGCGCATGACCAAGACCGGCGCCGTCGTCGGCACGCCGCACTACATGAGCCCGGAGCAGGCGCGCGGCAAGCAGATCGACGGCCGCGCGGATCTCTACAGCCTCGGCATCGTGCTCTACGAACTGCTCGTCGGCCGCGTGCCGTACCACGCCGACGACTCGCTCGCGATCGGCATCATGCACATCACGCAGCCGGTGCCGGTGCTGCCGGACAGCATCGCCGCGCTGCAGCCGCTGCTGTCGAAGCTGCTCGCGAAGCAGCCCGAGGACCGCTACCAGACCGGTAACGAGGTCGCGCTCGCGATCGCCGAGATCGAGCACCGCATGGCCGAGGGCGCGCTGCCGGAACTCGGCGCCGCGGCCGCCGAGTTCCGCCGCGAACCGACGCCCGGCGACACGTTCGTCTCGATTCCGCCGTCGCCGCTGCCGGGCGC
>DASWOS010000094.1:0-2517 GCA_036398645.1 Dokdonella sp.
GTCGTTCGCGCGGTAGTGCAGCACGCACGCGTTCGCGCCGCCGCCGACGATCGGCTCGTAGCTCGGCACCGCGCCGTGCAGCCGGAACGCGTGCAGCAGCTCGGCCTCGACCTCGTGCTCGTTCATGCCCGGGCGCGTCGCGCACATCGCGCGCACGTGCGCCTCCGCGGCGATCTTCGCCGCCTTGCGCATCACGCGCAGCTCGGCGCGCGACTTGTACAGGCGCAGGTCGTGCAGCAGATGCGACAGCGCGACGAACTCGTGCGGCGGCTTCGCGCCGTGACGCACCAGCGCGCGCACGCGATTGACCCAGCCGATCAGCTTGAGGTCGAACTCCGCGTCGCGGCCGAAGTGGTAGTAGACGCGCCGGCGCCCCTCGATCAGGCCCGGCAGGATGTCGTCGACGTCGTCGATCGGGAACGCATCGTCCATGCCGTAGCGCGATACCGCGCCGTCGGTGCCGGCGCGCGGTCCGTCCCATCGCTCGCGCTCGGCGTCGCGCTCGCGGCAGAACAGGATCTGCTCGCCCTGCGCGCGCCCCGGCACGAGCGCGAGCACCGCGTCCGGCTCGCCGAAGCCGGTCAGATAGTGGAAGTCGCTGTCCTGGCGGTACGGATAATGCGCGTCGTTGTTGCGGATGCGCTCCGGCGCGGCGGACACGATCACGATCGCGTCGGCGCCGGCCATGCGCATCAGCTGGCGGCGGCGGCGGGCGTATTCCTTGGCTTCGATCATCGACGAGCGGCGCTGGAGGTGCGTCGCGGCGGACGCGGCGCTGCGCATTCTAAGGCCGATGCGCGCGCCGCCGCAGGGCCGCGTCGCGGCGCGCGCCGGCCGCTCGTCGCGAGAGGGCCTGCGTGCCCGTTCCCGACGCGCCGGTCGCGGCGAAGCCGCGCGTCCGGCGCCGCGAGGCGCCCGCGGATCGCGCCGGGCGGATGTTTCTCGACCGCGGCTAGTGCAGGCGCCGGCGCGGCACCTGCAGGCGCGCCTCGCGATGGAGCAGCGCGGCGCCGGTGCGCACGAAGTCGACGAGGTCCGCGAGCGCGCGCGCATCCTCGTCCGGCCGCGAGCATTCGAACGGCGTCGCCGCGATCAGGGCGAAATCGGCGAGGATCTCCTCGGCCTGCGACGACCAGCCGGCCGCGTGCGCCCCGGCGAGCCCGCAGCCGCCGAGGAAGCCGCGGCACCACTCGACGAACGCTTCGGCGCGCTGTTGCAGCGGAACGCCGCCGGACGGCAGCAGCGGATCGACCCAGACCTGCACGCCGGCGAACTGCGCCGCGCAGACGCGGTACAACCGGCGCAGCGTCGCGTCGCCGGCGGCCGGCGCGTCGACCTCGTACTGCAGCGCGTCGAGCCAGTCGTCCGGACCGGCCTCGCCGCCGCAGCACAGGTAACCGGTCAGCGAGCCGTGCAGGTCGCTCGCGTCGACGCCGAGCCGGAGCGCGCGCAATGCGCGCGCGAGCTCGGCGTGCCCGAGGTTGAAGGACGTCGTCGCCATCGATGCGGACGATTCTAACGGCTCGCGACGCACGCATGGCGCGCTCGGACGCGTTTGCCTAAACTGCCGTCCATCGGAGATCTGCGCAGCTCGCCACCATGACCGGTTTCGCGCCGCTTCCGCGTCGCCTGCGCATGCGCCTGGGCGCCGGATTGCTGTTCGCCTGCGCGATCGCGACGTCCGCGTCTCCGGCCGGCGCCGAAGCGGTCCGGCGCGACTTCTACTTCCAGACGCTCGACGCCGAGCGCGGCCTCGCGCAGAACACCGTCACCGCGATGCTGCAGGACCGCAGCGGCTTCGTCTGGATCGGCAACGCGGCCGGGCTGCAGCAGTACGACGGCTACGGCTTCAGTACCTACGAGCACGCCGCCGACGACCCGAACAGCCTGCCCGAGGGCGCGATCTCGGCGCTCGCCGAGGACGGCCGCGGCGACCTCTGGATCGGCACGAGCTCGCACGGCCTGGTCCGCCGCGGCGCCGCGGACGGCCGCTTCCGCCGCGTCGCGATCGGCGGCGCCGGCGCGCCGGACGGGCTCGCCGGCACGTACTCGCTGCAGTTCGACGCGCATCGCGGCGGGCTCTGGGTCGGCACCGACGCCGGCGTCGCGCTGGTCGAGCCGTCGAGCGGGCGCCTGCTGCGCCTGCTGCCGCTCGCGGGCGCGAACGCGCCGGCGCCGACGCCGCGCAAGCTGCGCCTCGCCGACGACGGCAGCCTCTGGGTCGCGAGCCCGGCCGGGCTGCTGCGGCTCGCGCCGCAGGACGACGCGTTCGGGCGCGTCGCCGCGGACGCGATCGACGACGTCTACGATCTCGCGATCGGCAACGACCGGCAGCTGCTCGCGGCGACCGCGCACGGCGTGTTCCGCGTCCGCGACGACGGCGCGGCCGAGCACGTCTGGCCCGAGCAGGGCGGCGGCCCGGTCACCGCGGTCGCCGAGGACGCGCGCGGCCGGCTCTGGATCGCCGTGCCGCGCGAGGGCATCGCGGTGTTCGATCCGGCCGACCGGCAGACGCAA
>DASWOS010000095.1:0-4264 GCA_036398645.1 Dokdonella sp.
CGTCGATCGCATCGGACAGGAATCGCATCGCCGCATTGTAGCGGCTGCGGCTCGGCGCGATCGGTCCGGCGCACCGAGCGGCGCGCGTCGGCGTCGGCGCGCGGCGCAGCTTCAGCGCGGCGCAGGCAAAGAGCACGGCGGCGAGCAGGACGGCCGGCCGGGGGCGAGCAGCGGCGCGGAGGTCGCCGGCGTGCCGCCTTCGGACGTGAGCGGCAGCGTCGTCGCGCTGTTGCCGGGGTCCGCATCGAAGACGTGGGCGCCGGTCGCTTCGTCGACGAGGACGATGCCGAACACCGCGTCCTCCATGACCGCGAGCGTCGGCGACGGCGCGCCCGTCGGCGCGGAGACCCGCAGCAGGCACGCGGTTCGCGCGGACAGGCGCGGCGACGCGCTAGCGCACCGGCATGCCGGCGGCCGCGCCGTCGTCGGCGCCGAGCAGGAACAGATCGCCGCCGCCGCTGCCGGCCGAAAGGATCATGCCTTCGGAGACGCCGAAGCGCATCTTGCGCGGCGCGAGGTTCGCGACGAAGACGACGCGGCGGCCGACCAGCTGCGCCGGGTCCGGGTACGCGGCGCGAATGCCGGAGAAGATCTGGCGGCGCCCGAGCGCGCCGGCGTCGAGCTCGAAGCGCAGCAATTTGTCCGAGCCTTCGACGAGCTCGCAGGCGAGCACGGTGCCGACGCGCAGGTCGAGCTTCGCGAAATCGTCGATCGAGATCGTCGGCGCGGCGTCCGCCGCGACGCCGCTCGCGGCCGAAGCGCCGACGGCGGCCGGCGCGGTCGGCGGCGCGGCGGCGGCCGTGTCGGTCGGCTTCAGGGATTCCTTCGACGCGTCGATCATCGCGGCGATCTTCTTCGCGTCGATGCGCGTCGTCAACGCGGCGAATGCGCCGATCGCGGTGCCGAGCAGCGGCGCCGCGGCGTCCGCGAAGCGCGTCCAGCGCTCCTGCAGGAACGCGCGCGCCCTGTCCGCGATCGCCGGCACGACCGGGCTCAGCCAGATCGACAGCAGCCGGAAGTAGTTCAGCGCGAGCGTGCAGACGACGTGCAGCTCGTCGTGCCGCGCCGCGTCCTTCGCGATCTGCCACGGCGCCTTCTCGGCGACGTACGCGTTCGCCTCGTCGGCGACCTCGACGATCAGGCGCATCGCGGCCGCGTAGTCGCGCGCCTCGTACAGCGCGGCGCAGGCGGCGAGCTTCGCCGCGGCGGCGTCGTAGCGCGTGCGCTCGGCGTCCGGCAGCGCGTCGCGCAGGCGTCCGCCGAACAGTTTGTGCACGAAGCCGGCCGTGCGGCTCGCGAGGTTGACCCACTTGCCGACCAGGTGCGAGTTGACGCGCTCCTCGAAGCTCTTGAGGTCCAGGTCGAGATCGGCGAGCGTCGGCCCGAGCAGCGTCGCGAGGTAGTAGCGCAGCCAGTCCGGGTCCAGATGGTCGAGATACGTGCGCGCGTTGACGAACGTACCGCGCGACTTCGACATCTTCGCGCCGTCGACGGTCAGGAAGCCGTGCACGCAGACCGCACTCGGCATGCGCAGGCCGGCGCCGTGCAGCATCGCCGGCCAGAACAGCGTGTGGAAGTAGACGATGTCCTTGCCGATGAAGTGCACCATCTCGGTGCCGGCGCGCGCGGCGTCCGCGCGCTCGACGAAGTCCTCGAAGCGGATGCCGCGCGCGTCGCAGTGCTCGCGGAACGCGGCGAGATAGCCGATCGGTGCGTCGACCCAGACGTAGAAGTACTTGCCCGGATGGCCGGGGATCTCGAAGCCGAAGTACGGCGCGTCGCGCGAGACGTCCCAGCTGCGCAGGCCGTCGGCGAACCATTCCTGCAGCTTGTTGACGACCTCGGCCTGCAGGCCGCCGGCGGCGCGCCGCTCGGCGAGCCAGTCCGTCAGCACGCGCTCGAAGTCGGCGAGGCGGACGAACAGGTGCTCGGACTTCTTCTCGACCGGCGTCGCGCCGGACACGACCGAGTACGGCTCGATCAGGTCGGTCGGATCGTAGGTCTTGCCGCAGACCTCGCAGGCGTCGCCGTACTGGTCCTTCGCGTGACAGTTCGGGCACTCGCCCTTGATGAAGCGGTCCGGCAGGAACATCCGCTTGACCGGATCGTAAAGCTGGGCGACCGGCCGGCCCTCGGTGTGGCCGCCGTCGACGAGCGCGTTCCAGATGCGGTAGGTCAGCGCACGGTTCGCCTCGCCGTCGGTCGTCGAGTAATGATCGTAGGCGATGCCGAAATCGGCGAGGTCGCGGGTGTGCTCGCGCCAGACGCGCGCGATCAGCTCCTGCGGCGCGATGCCTTCGCTCTCGGCGCGCAGCATGATCGACGTGCCGTGCGCGTCGTCGGCGCAGACGTAGTGCACCTCGTGCCCGGCCATGCGCATCGCGCGAGCCCAGACGTCGGACTGGATGTGCTCGACGATGTGGCCGAGATGGATGCGGCCGTTCGCGTAGGGCAGGGCATTGGTGACGAGGATCCGTCGCTGACTCGGCGCTGGCATGCGTCGTGGCTTCCGCTTCGCTGCTGCAAAGCGAAATTATCGCATGCGCGCCGTCGGCGGCGCGGTGCGCGCCGAGCGCGCGCCGAGCCTCAGAGCGCGTTCCAGCGCTCGAGCAGACGGCGCCGCGCGGCCGCGTCGAGCGGGGCGCCGGTGCCGGCGGCCGCGTCGTCGAGCATGTGCTCGGCGCTGCGCGTGCCCGGGATCGCACAGGTCACGGCCGGATGGCCGAGCACGAACTTCAGGAACAACTGCGCCCAGCTCGCGCAGCCGAACTCCGCCGCCCAGTCCGGCAGCGGACGGCCGCGCGTCTGCGCGAACAGGCTGCCGGAGCCGAACGGCCGGTTGATCGCCACGGCGACGCCGCGCTCGGCCGCGAGCGGCAGGATGCGCCGCTCGGCGGCGCGTTCCTCGAGCGAGTAGTTGACCTGCACGAAGTCGATGCGCTCGCCGCGCAGCACGCTCTCGAGCTCGGCGTACGCGCTCGCCGCGTAGTGAGTGACGCCGACGTAGCGGATGCGGCCCTGCGCCTTCCAGTCGCGCAGCACCGGCAGGTGCGTGCGCCAGTCGACGAGGTTGTGCACCTGCATCAGGTCGACGTGGTCGGTGCGCAGCCGACGCAGCGACTCGCGCATCTGCGCCGCGCCGGCGTCGCGGCCGTGCGTCCACACCTTCGTCGCGAGGAACGCACGCGCGCGCGCGTCGGACGCCGCGACCAAGTCGCCGACGACGGCTTCGGCGCGGCCGTACATCGGCGAGCTGTCGACGACCGAGCCGCCGGCGTCGAACAGCGCGGCGAGCGTCGCCGCGAGCGGAGCGCGCTCGGACTCGTCGGTGCCGACGTCGAACGTGCGCCAGGTGCCGCAGCCGACGACCGGCAGCGCCTCGCCGCTCGACGGAATCGTTCGCGTCGCGATCATCGTGCGTCTCCGCGGCGGCGGCGTCAGCGCGGCCGCGCCGCGCACCGCGGCGAGCAGCGCGGCCGCGGCGCCGGCGCGCAGGAAGCCGGCGCGCGTCATCGCGAGGCGCCGGCGTCCGCGCCTACGGCGTCCGCCGCTCCCATACCTGCGTGCGGCCGAGCAGCGAGAAGCCGATGAAGCCGCGCACCTCGAGCTTGCGGCCGCCTTCGATCGGGTGCAGCTTGCAGCCGTAGACCTTGCCGTTCTTCGGATCGAGGATCTTGCCGCCGCTCCAGCTGTCGCCGTCCTGCTTCACGCCCCAGAGGATCGTCATGCCCTCGATCGGGCGGTCCTTGCGCTCGCCGTCGCAGGCCTTGCAGATCGGGTTCGGGCCCTGATCGGACTGCAGCACCTGCAGGACCTTGCCGGTCAGCTCGCCGTCGTGCTCGTCGATCTCGACGATCGACTTCGGCTTGCCGGTCGCGTCGTCGATCGTCGTCCAGGTACCGACCGGCGTCGGCGCATCGGCGGCGTGCACCGTCACCGCCGCGGCGAGCAGTACGGCGAGCACGAAGGCGAACGGAGCGGACGGACGGCGACGCGGCATGGCAGGCTCCCGAGTTTCGACGAACCTGCAACTTGCCGTCCGCGTCGACGGCCGTCAAGGCGCGCCGCAACGGGTGCGGCTGGCATAATGGCGCGATGCCCCGATCTTTCGTGCAATGAGCGAACCCCTCGAGACGCGCGTCCGCGAGATCCTCGCCGGCGTCGTCGATCCGCATACCGGTCGCGACCTCGTCGCCGGCGGCGCGTTGCGCGGCGTCGGCGTGTCCGGTCGCGACGTGTCCGTCGACGTGCAGCTGCCGTACCC
>DASWOS010000096.1:0-10645 GCA_036398645.1 Dokdonella sp.
GACGCCGTAAGCGGAGCGCCGCGAGCGCGGCGATCGGACCGAGGTCCCTGCGTATGAACACGTCGAGTGCGGCGCTGCGTTCCGGCCTTCGCGGGCCGCGACGCCGCGTGCGCGCGCGCGGCGCGCGCCGGCGCCGCGCGCGGGCGGCGCGTTGATGCCGCTCGGGTTCGCCCCGCTCGACGGCGTGCTCGCCGCGGTCGCGCTGTGGCTCGCGATCGGCGTGCTCGGGCTCGTGCGGCCGCAGAGCCTCGCGTTCGTCGCGCGCGTGCTGTTCCCGGCGAGCGCGCTCGTCGCCGCCGGCGTCGCGCTGGTCGGCTTCGCCGCGTTGTCGGCGCCGCCGGCCACGCTCGTGCTGCCGATCGGCTTGCCGCAGCTGCCGTTCCACCTGCGCATCGACGCGTTGTCCGGCGTGTTCGTGCTGCTGCTCGGCGGCGCCGGCACCGGCATCTCGCTGTTCGCCGCCGGCTACTTCCGCCACGGCGAAGGCACCGCGCCGGGGCTGCTGTGCCTGCAATACCACGTCTTCCTCGCCAGCATGGCGATGCTGCTCGTCGCCGACGACGCGTACGCGTTCATGGTCGCCTGGGAATCGATGGCGCTCGCGTCGTTCTTCCTCGTCACGACGAACCATCGCATCGCCGAGATCCGCCGGGCCGGGTTCCTGTACCTCCTGATCGCGCACCTCGGCGCGATCGCGGTGCTGCTCTGCTTCGGCGTGCTGCAGGCGAACACCGGCGACTACACGTTCGCGAACCTGCGCGCGCAGCACCTCGATCCGACCTGGGCCGGGCTCGGCTTCGCGCTCGCGCTGGTCGGCTTCGGCGCGAAGGCCGGACTGGTGCCGCTGCACGTCTGGCTGCCGGAGGCGCACCCGGCCGCGCCGTCGCCGGTGTCGGCGCTGATGAGCGGCGTCATGCTGAAGATGGCCGTCTACGGGCTGCTGCGCGTCGCGTTCGACCTGCTGCATGCGCCGGCGGCGGGCTGGGGCATCGCCGCGCTCGGCGCCGGCCTGTTGACCGCGCTGTACGGTGCGGTCTTCAGCACCGTGCAGACCGACATGAAGCGGCTGCTCGCGTACTCGTCGATCGAGAACCTCGGCCTCGTCTTCGTCGGCATCGGCGTCACGCTGCTGTTCGCCGCGTACGCGATGCCGGTCTACGCCGCGCTCGCGCTGACCGCGACGCTGTATCACTGCCTGAATCACGCGTTCTTCAAGAGCCTGTTGTTCCTCTCGACCGGCGCGGTGCTGCACGCGACCGGCGAGCGCAATCTCGGCCGGCTCGGCGGGCTGATGCGGCCGATGCCGTGGGTCGGCGCGTTCGCGCTGTTCGGCGCGCTGTCGGCGGCCGGCTTGCCGCCGTTCAACGGCTTCGTCTCGGAATGGCTGCTGCTGCAGAGCTTCCTGTTCACGGTCGGACTGCCGAGCTCGTTCGTCACGATGCTGATCCCGGTGCTCGCCGCCGGCATCGCGCTGACCGCCGCGCTCGCCGGCTATGCGATGGTCAAGTTCTTCGGCGTGATCTTCCTCGGCCAGCCGCGCGAGGCCGCGCTCGCCGACGCGCGCGACGCGGGCGTCTGGGAGCGGCTCGGCCTCGGTTGGCTCGCGCTCGGCTGCCTCGCGCTCGGGCTGCTGCCGGTCGCGGTCGTCGGTGCGCTCGATCCGGTCACGCGGCAGCTCGTCGGCGCAGGGCTCGGCGCGGCGGCCGCGCGTCACGGCTGGGCGCTGCTCGCGCCGATCGCGCCGGAGCGCGCCGGCTATGCGCCGCTCGTGTTCCTGGGCGGCATCCTCGTCAGCGTCGCGCTGACGTTCGCGCTCGTGCGGCGGCTGTATCACGGCCGGCTGCGCCGCGCGCCGGCCTGGGACTGCGGCACGCCGGGGCTCGACGCGCGCGTGCAGGACACCGCCGAAGGCTTCGGCCAGCCGATCCGACACATCTTCGCGCCGTTCTTCCACATCCGCCGCGAGCTGCCGGGCGCGTTCGACGAGGCGCCGCGCTACCGCATCGTCATCGAGGACCGCTTCTGGCTCGGGCTGTACCTGCCGGTCGCGCGCGCGGTCGACGCGGCCTCGCGCGTCGTCGGCCGGCTGCAGCGCGGGCGCATCGCGGCGTATCTGCTCTACAGCTTCGCGACGCTGCTCGTGATGCTCTGGCTCGCGCAGCCGTGAGCGCAGGCGCATTGCTCGCGCAGGTGCTCGACGTGCTCGTCGCGGTCGCCGCTGCGCCGCTCCTGACCGGCTGGGTCGACCAGTGCCGCGCGTGGCTGCAGAACCGCACCGCGCCGCCGCTGCTGCAGCCGTACCGCAGGCTGCACAAGCTGTTCCACAAGGAATCGGTCGTCGCCGACGCGGCGACGCCGGTGTTCCGCGCCGCGCCGTACGTCGTGTTCGCGAGCCTCGCGCTGGCGAGCGGCATCATCCCGCAGCTGTCGACCGACCTGCCGCTCGCCGGCGCGGCCGACGCGCTCGCGCTGGTCGGCCTGTTCTCGCTCGCGCGCGTCGCGCTCGCGCTGGCCGCGATGGACGTCGGCACCGCGTTCGGCATGCTCGGCGCGCGCCGCGAGATGCTGGTCGGTTTCCTCGCCGAGCCGGCGCTGCTGATGGTGCTGTTCAGCGGCTCGCTGATCGTGCAGTCGACCTCGCTGGCGACGATCGCCGACGCGCTCGCGCACCGCACGTTCGCGATCTACCCGAGCCTCGCGTTCGCTGGCGTCGCGTTCACGATGGTCTCGCTCGCGGAGAACGCGCGCATCCCGGTCGACAACCCGGCGACGCACCTCGAGCTGACGATGATCCACGAGGCGATGGTGCTCGAGTACTCGGGCCGCCATCTCGCGCTGATCGAGTGGAGCGCGAGCCTGAAGCTGTACGCGTACTCGTGCACGGGGCTCGCGCTGTTCGTGCCGTGGGGCGTCGCGCGCGACCTCGACGCGTCCGCGCTGCTCGCCGGCGCGCCGATCCTCGCGCTGAAGCTCGCCGCCGGCGGCGCCGCGCTCGCGCTGATCGAGACCGCGTCGGCGAAGATGCGCATCTTCCGCGTGCCGGAGTTCCTCGCCGGCGCGTTCCTGCTCGCGGTCATCGGCATGCTCGTGCACATGCTGCTCGGAGCCTGACGCGATGCCGCCGCTGACCACGCAGCTGATCAACCTCTGCGCGTCGGTGCTGCTGCTCGTCGCGTTCGCGATGCTGTCGCAGCGGCGCGTGCGCACGCTGATCCACCTGTTCACGCTGCAGGGCGTCGCGCTGGTCGCGTCGACGAGCCTCGTCGCGTACGCGACGCACCAGCCGCACCTGTACCTGTCCGCGTCGATCACGCTCGTGCTGAAGGTCGGCGTGCTGCCGTGGATCCTGCACCGGCTGATCCGCCGCCTGCAGGTCGCGTGGGACGTCGAGACGCTGATCAACATTCCGACGACGATGCTGCTCGGCATCGTGCTGGTGATCTTCGCGTTCCATCTCGCCGCGCCGATCGCGGCGTTCTCGACCTCGGTCGCGCGCAGCACGATCGGCATCGCGCTCGCCTGCGTGCTGCTCTCGTTCATGATGATGATCACGCGCGCGAAGGCGGTGCCGCAGGTCATCGGCTTCCTCGCGCTCGAGAACGGGCTGTTCTTCGCCGCGACCAGCGCGACCTACGGCATGCCGATGGTCGTCGAGCTCGGCATCGCGCTCGACGTGCTGGTCGGCATCGTCGTGTTCGGCGTGTTCCTGTTCCAGATCCGCGAGCAGTTCGACAGCCTCGACATCCGCAATCTCGAACGGCTGCGCGAGGAATGACGATGGAACCGCTGCTCGCCGTGCTCGCGATCCCGCTGCTCGGCGGCGTCGTGCTCGCGCAGTGCGGCCACCGCGAGCGCGCGCCCGAGGTCAACGCGGCGTTCAGCCTCGCCGCGCTCGTCGCCGCCGCGCTGCTCGCGCGCGAGGTCGTCGCGCAGGGCGCGTTCACCCGCTACGGCGAACAGTTCCTGGTCGACGCGCTGAACGTGTTCCTGGTCGCGCTGACCGCGTTCGTCGGCTTCACGACCTCGCTGTTCTCGCGGCCGTACATGCGCGTCGAGCGCGAGCGCGGGCGCATGACGCCGCGGCGCCTGCGCCTCTATCACAGCATGTACCAGTTCTTCATGTTCACGATGCTGCTGGCGCTGCTGACGAACAATCTCGGCATCCTCTGGGTCGCGATGGAGGCGGCGACGCTGACGACGGTGCTGCTGGTCAGCGTCTACCGCACGCCGGCCAGCATCGAGGCCGCGTGGAAGTACTTCATCCTCTGCGGCGTCGGCATCGCGCAGGCGCTGTTCGGCACGATCCTCGTCTACCTCGCCGCGGAGCGCGTGCTCGGCGGCCACGGCGGCCTGCTCTGGACCACGCTCGACGGCGTCAAGGGCCAGCTGCAGCCGACCGTGATGGCGCTCGCGTTCGTGTTCCTGCTGGTCGGCTACGGCACGAAGGTCGGCCTCGTACCGGTGCACAACTGGCTGCCCGACGCGCATGCGGAAGGGCCGACGCCGATCTCGGCGGTGCTGTCCGGGCTGCTGCTGAACGTCGCGCTGTACGCGATCGTGCGCTGCAAGGTCCTGACCGACGGCGCGCTGCACTCGCCGTTCGCCGGACGCCTGATGATCGGCTTCGGCCTGCTCTCGGTCGTCGTCGCCGCGTTCTTCCTGTCGCGCCAGCGCGACGTCAAGCGCATGTTCGCGTACTCGTCGATCGAGCACATGGGCCTGGTCACGTTCGCGTTCGGCCTCGGCGGTCCGGTCGCGACGTTCGCCGCGCTGCTGCACATGACCGTGCACTCGCTGGTCAAGTCCGGCATCTTCTTCACCGTCGGCCATGCGACGCAGATCGCCGGCTCGCAGGCGATCGAGCGCATCCGCGGCCTGGTCCGCGTCAGCCCGAGCGTCGGCTGGGGGCTGATGCTCGGCTCGCTCGCGATCCTCGGCATGCCGCCGTTCGGCGTGTTCGCGAGCGAGTTCCTGATCCTGACCACCGCGATGCGCGAGCTGCCGTGGGCGACGCCGCTGCTGCTGCTCGCGCTGGGCGTCGCGTTCGCGGCGATCTTCGGCCGCGTGCAGCCGATGGTGTTCGGCGAGACCGAGCTCGAGCCGCTGGCGCACCCGCCGGCGCTGGTGCCGGTGTTCGCGCACCTCGCGCTCGGCCTGATGCTCGGCCTGTACGTGCCGCCGTACCTCGACGCCTGGTACCGCCAGGTCGTCGCACTGATCGGAGGCTGAGCATGCACGGCTACGCGCTGGCGACGCCGCCGTCGAAGCTGCCGGGACCGCTGCCGGTCTGGCGCGTCGACGTCGCGCGCGCGGAATGGAGCGCGCTCGCCGCGGCGGTGCGCGCCGACGGCGGCCGGCTCGTCTCGCTCTGGGGCAGCGAGCGCGACGCCGCCGCGGCGGTCTCGGCCGCGTACGCGACCGGAGCCGGCCTGCTCCTCGCGCGGCTCGCGCTCGACGGCGCCGACGACGCGTACGCGGACCTGTCGCCGTGGTTCCCGGCCGCCGCGTGCATGCAGCGCGCGATCCGTGAGATGCTCGGCCTGCGCGCCGACGGCGCGCGCGACGAGCGCGCTTGGCTGAACCACGGCAACTGGCCGCGCGACTATCACCCGCTGCGCGCGGCGTGCAGCGGCCGCGAGACGTTCGCGCCGGCGCCGGCAGCGTATCCGTTCGTGCGCGTCGAGGGCGCCGGCGTGCACGAGATCGCGGTCGGCCCGATTCATGCCGGCATCATCGAGCCCGGGCACTTCCGCTTCTCGGTCGTCGGCGAGAAGGTGCTGCGGCTCGAGGAGCGGCTCGGTTACGTGCATCGCGGCGTCGAGAAGCGCTTCGAAGGCCGGCCGGCCGCGGCCGGCGTCCGCCTCGCCGGTCGCGTGTCCGGCGATTCGACGGTCGCCTACGCCTGGGCCTACGCGATGGCGGTCGAGAGCGCGCTCGGCGTCGAGCCGCCGGCGCGCGCGGCCTGGCTGCGCGCGCTGATGCTCGAGCGCGAGCGCGTCGCGAACCATCTCGGCGACCTCGGCGCGCTCGGCAACGATGCCGGCTTCGGCTTCGGCCTCGCGCAGTTCTCGCGGCTGCGCGAAGACTGGCTGCGCACGCACGCCGAACGGTTCGGCCACCGGCTGCTGATGGACCGCGTCGTGCCGGGCGGGGTCGCCGTCGACCTCGACGCCGCCGGCGCGGCGCGGCTCGACGCCGAATGCGTCGCCGTCGAAGCGTCGGTCCGCGCGCTCGAGACGCTCTACGACGAACACGCCGGCCTGCAGGACCGCTTCACCGGCACCGGCCGCGTCTCAGCGGAGCTCGCCGCGACGCTCGGGCTCTGCGGGCTCGCCGGCCGCGCGAGCGGCCGGCCCGGCGACCTGCGCGTCGACCACCCGTGCGCGCCGTACGACGCGCTCGCCGTGCGCCGCGTCGTCGAGACCGGCGGCGACGTCGCCGCGCGCGTACGCGTACGCTTTCGCGAGCTGCACGAGTCGCTGCGCCTGATCCGCGCGCTGCTCGCCGGGCTCCCGGGCGGAGACGTGCAGGTCGCGCTGCCGCACGGGGGCGCCGCCGCGGCCGGCATCGGCTGGATCGAGGGCTGGCGCGGCGACGTGCTCGTCGCGGTCGAGCTCGCTGCGGACGCGACGATCGCGCGCTGCCACTGCCACGATCCGTCGTGGCAGAACTGGCCCGTGCTCGAGCACGCGATCCTCGACGAAATCGTTCCGGACTTCCCGCTGATCAACAAGTCGTTCAACCTGAGCTACGCGGGGCACGACCTGTGATGCGCGACCTGCTCGAACGCCTCGTCGCCGGCGGCCGGCCGAGCGAGCCGCTGCCGCTCGCCGAGCCGCGCTGGCGCGTGACGCCGGCGCGCGTCCACGAGGAAATGCTGCGCCGGCTCGGCCGCGCGCTCGCGATCCGCGAGGTCGACGCCGGCTCGTGCAACGCCTGCGAGCTCGAGATCAACGCGCTGAACAATCCGTATTACAACCTCGAGGGCCGCGGCATCCGCTTCGTCGCGAGCCCGCGCCACGCGGACCTGCTGCTGGTGACCGGCTCGGTCACGCGCAACATGCGCGAGGCGCTGCTGCGCGCGTACGACGCGATGCCGGCGCCGAAGCTCGTCGTCGCGGTCGGCGACTGCGGCGCCGGCCGCGGGCCGTTCGACGAGAACTACGCCTGCGTCGGCAGCGTCGCCGCCGTGCTGCCGGTCGACGTCGTCGTGCCCGGCTGCCCGCCGCCGCCGCTCGAGATCCTGCGCGGCCTGGTGACCGCGGTCGCCGCGCGCGCGTAACGCGCGTCGGCTCGCCGGTTTTCGGGCCGCGACCGGGCGCGATGCTTGCAAGCGGCGCTCGCCGCCCTCACCTCGCGCACTCGCGCCGCTGCGGCGGCCCGCGTCCGCGTCGGTCCGGCCCGGCACGCGCCTCCCTCATTCCCCGAGAGACGACGGCATGGCAAGGCAGAAGGAACTCCGGCTCTATCGCAACATCGGCATCATCGCGCACATCGACGCCGGCAAGACGACGACGACCGAGCGCGTGCTGTACTACACCGGGCGCAAGCACCAGATCGTCGAGGTCCACGACACGAAGGACGGCAAGGGCACGACGACGACCGACTACCTCGAGCAGGAGCGCAAGCGCGGCATCACGATCCAGAGCGCCGCGGTCTCCACCGAGTGGAAGGGCTTCCGCATCAACTTGATCGACACGCCGGGTCACGTCGACTTCACGATCGAGGTCAACCGCAGCCTGCGCGTGCTCGACGGCGCGGTCGTCGTGTTCGACGGCGTCGCCGGCGTCGAGCCGCAGACCGAGACGAACTGGCGCCTCGCCGACCAGTACCGCGTGCCGCGCCTGTGCTACGTGAACAAGATGGACCGCATCGGCGCGAACTTCGCGCACTGCGTCGCCGGCATCCGCGACCGCCTCGGCGCGAACGCGGTGATCTGCCAGGTGCCGCTCGGCAGCCACGACGAGTTCGTCGGCATGGCCGATCTCGTCGCCGGCGTCGCCTACGTGTGGTCCTCCGACGACAAGGACGCGGCCTGGGAGGAAGTCCCGCTCGACCAGCTCGCCGGGCGCTTCCGCTTCAGCGCCGCGCAGGACAACGCCTGGCTCGAGCGGATTCCGCAGTTGCGCCAGGACCTGCTCGAACACGCGCTCGCGCTCGACGACGACGCGTTCGAGCGGCTGATCGAGACCGGCGAGTTCGATCCGGCGATGCTGAAGCGCTGCATCCGGCGCGGCACGCTGACCGGCGCGCTGGTGCCGGTGCTGTGCGGCTCGTCGTTCAAGAACAAGGGCGTGCAGCAGTTGCTCGACGCGGTCGTCGACTACCTGCCGTACCCGGGCGAGACCGGCGGCATCGCGATCGTCGACGAGGACGGCAAGCCGATCGGCGAGCAGTCGGTCACCGACGACGCGCCGGCGCGCGCGCTCGCGTTCAAGGTCATCAACGACGCGTACGGAACGCTGACGTTCGTGCGCGTCTATTCCGGCGTCGTCGCCAAGGGCGCGACGCTGCTGAACGTCACGCGCGGCAAGCGCGAGCGCATCGGCCGCATCGTCGAGGTGCAGGCCGACGCGACGCGCGACGTCGACGAGGCGCGCGCCGGCGACATCTGCGCGTTCGTCTCGCTGAAGGAGACCGAGACCGGCGATTCGCTCTGCGATCCGGCGCATCCGGCGCTGCTCGAACGCATGCGCTTCCCGGACCCGGTCATCAGCGTCGCGGTCGAGCCGAAGACGCGCGAGGACGTCGACAAGCTGTCGGCCGCGCTCTACAAGATGGTCAAGGCCGATCCGTCGCTGCGCCTCGAAGCCGATCCGGACACCGGGCAGACCCTGCTCAAGGGCATGGGCGAGCTGCATCTCGAGGTCACGCTCGACCGCATGCGCACCGAGCTCGGCGTCGAGGCGAACATGGGCAAGCCGCGCGTCAGCTTCCGCGAGACGTTCGGCCAGCCGGTCGACCACGTCTACACGCACAAGAAGCAGACCGGCGGCTCCGGCCAGTTCGCCGAGGTGCGCAT
This sequence comes from Dokdonella sp., assembly GCA_036398645.1. GTDB lineage: Bacteria > Pseudomonadota > Gammaproteobacteria > Xanthomonadales > Rhodanobacteraceae > Dokdonella_A. Next base: position 9,023 of record DASWOS010000096.1, read on the forward strand.
CGCGTTCGAGCCGCTGCCGCCCGGCAGCGGCGTCGAGTTCCTCGACGAGGTCGTCGGCGGGCGCATCCCGCGCGAGTACATCCCGGCGGTCGAGCACGCGGTGCGCACCGATTCGAAGCAGGGCCAGATCGCCGGCTACGAGGTCGTCGACTTCCGCGCGCGCCTCGTCGACGGCAAGTATCACGACGTCGACTCGTCCGCGCTCGCGTTCGAGATCGCCGGCCGCCAGTGCTTCCGCGAGGCGCACCGCGCGAGCCGGCCGAAGCTGCTCGAGCCGATCATGCGCATCGAGGTCGTCGGCGAGAGCGAGAACCTCGGCGACGTGATCGGCGACCTGAACCGCCGCCGCGGCCAGATCACCGACCAGGGCCAGCGCGGCACGCAGGCGTTCGTGCAGGGTTTCGTGCCGCTCGTCGAGATGTTCGGCTACATCAACTACCTGCGCTCGGCGACGCGCGGCCGCGGCACGTTCACGATGGAGTTCGACCATTACGCCGAGGTGCCGCCGGCGCTCGTCGACAAGTTGATCGAACGCAAGAAGTGACGCTCCGCGGCGGCGCTCGCCGCCTCCGGCTCGCGCCCGGCCCGGCGCTCGGCGCCCGGGCCGGCACGCGGGGCGGCCGGCGGCAAGGCGAGTCCGGATCGCGCCACGGCGACGCGGGGCGCCGGCGCGCGCGTCGCTCGCCGGCCGCGCCGGCGGCGCGCTCCGGCGCGTTCCCGGCGACCTGATATAGTCGCGGCGCGCGGCGGGGGCGACGCGCCCGACTTGCGCGGGGCGAGACATGGCCGATCCATCGGCGGACGAGACGGAGCTCGAGCAGGCCGACGAGCTGTTCGCGCTCGTCTACGAGGAGCTGCGCCGCATCGCGCGCAGCCGGCGCCGCCAAGCCGGCAATCCGCTCACGCTCGACACGACCGCGCTGATCCACGAGACCTACCTGAAGCTCGCGCCCGCGCGCGAGGCGCGCGGCTACTCGCGCGCGCATTTCCTGTCGCTCGCGGCGCGCGCGATGCGCCAGATCCTCGTCGACCACGCGCGCAGCCGCGGCCGGCTCAAGCGCGGCGGCGACGTCGCGCTGACGACGCTCGGCACCGACGCCTCCGCGGCCGAGGGCGACCTGTTCGAGGTGCTCGCGCTCGACCGCGCGCTCGGCGAGCTCGCCGCGCTCGACGCGGACGCCGGCCGGCTCGTCGAGTGGCACGTGTTCGGCGGCCTCGGCCTCGACGAGGTCGCGGCGCTGCAGAACGTCAACGTGCGTACGGTCTACCGGCGCTGGCGCGCCGCCCGCGCGTTCCTCGTGCGGCAGCTCGGCGCGGGCGGCGGGCAGGACCATGGACAGCACGCGCTGGCAGCGGGCCGCGGCGATCTTTGATCGCGCGGTCGAGCTCGCGCCCGGCGAGCTCGACGCCTGGCTCGAGCGGAACTGCGCCGGCGACGCGGCGCTGCGTGCCGAGGTCGAGTCGCTGCTCGCCGCGGACGCCGCCGCGGCGACGTTCGACGCGCGCGCACGTGCGCTGCGCGACGGTGCGGCGGCCGACTGGGCCGCGGCGAATGCGCTCGACGGCGCGACGATCGGCGCCTGGCGCGTCGTCGGCGAGCTCGGCCGCGGCGGCATGGGCGTG
>DASWOS010000097.1:0-4174 GCA_036398645.1 Dokdonella sp.
CGACTGCACCGCGTCGCGAATCCACCACACCGCATAGGTCGAGAAGCGCAGGCGCCGCTCCGGCTCGAACTTGTCGACCGCGCGGATCAGGCCGAGATTGCCCTCGGCGATCAGGTCCATCAGCGACACGCCGCGGCCGACGTACGGCCGCGCGACGGTCACGACGAGGCGCAGGTTCGCCTCGATCATGCGCCGGCGCGCTTCGGCGTCGCCGGCGCGCGCGCGCTCGGCGAGCGCCCATTCCTCGCCGGCGTCGAGCAGAGGGATCAGGCCGATCTCGCCGAGATACGCACCGGCCGAGCTGCGCGCCTCCTCGTCCTGCGGCTCGATCGCATCGACGAGACCGGACAGATCCGACGCAGCGGGATCGTGGGAAGACGGCGACGTCACCGCGCCAGCTTAGCGCCTCAGCGGCGCGGCAGGTAATCGAGCGGATTCGCCGGCTTGCCGTTGCGGCGGATCTCGAAGTGCAGCGAGTCGCGGCTCGCGCTGCTCGAGCCCATCTCGGCGATGACCTGGCCGGACTTCACGCGGTCGCCTTCCTTGACCAGGCGCTTGCTGTTGTGGCCGTACGCGGACAGGAAGCTCGGGCTGTGCTTGATGATGATCAGCTCGCCGTAGCCGATCAGCCCGTTGCCGCTGTAGACGACGGTGCCGTCGGCTGCCGCGCGCACCGGATCGCCGGCCTTGCCGGCGATGTCGACGCCCTGCTTGGTCGGATCGCCGGCCGTGAACGTGCCGATGACCGCGCCGTCGGCCGGCCAGCGCCAGGCGACGTCGCCGACCGTCGCGCTCGCCCCCGCGTGCGCCGGCGGCGGCGCGGCCGACGCGGTCGCCGTCGCCGCGGGCGGCGGCGCGGACGCCGGCGCCGCAGCATCCGATGGCTTCGCCTCCGGTGCGGCCGTCGAGGCCGTCGTCGAGGTCGACGGCGTGGCGGCCGGCGGCGGCGGAGTCGCCGACGCGGGCGGCGCCGCCGCGACGTTCTCGAACGGCCCCGGCTTCGGCACGCCGGCGCCCGCAATGACTTTCGGCGCGGCGGCCGGCGCGGTCGCGGTGGGCGCCGGCGGCGCCGCGTCGGACTGGCGCGGCGCCGCGGCGGCGACCGGCGTCGCGGCGCCCAGCCGCAGCGTCTGCCCGACGTAGATCGTGTACGGCGCCGCGATGCCGTTCCACGCGGCGAGGTCGCGGTAGTCGACGCCGTTGCGGAACGCGATGCTGTAGAGCGTGTCGCCGCGCTGCACGCGATACGTGCCGCCGGCCGGGACCGCCGCGTGCGCGCGCTCGGCGGCGTGCGGCGCGCGCGGCGCACCCACGCTGCGGTCCTCGACCGGTGCCGGTCCGGTCGATGCACAGGCCGCGAGCAGCAGCGCCGCCGCGCTCGCGGCGATCGTACGAAGGTCGACGAGATCGCGTTTCATCGGGACATCTTATTGGATGAACTCGGAGTAGCCGACTTATCGGACGAACTCGAAGTAGCCGACCGCCGCGACGACCGCGCCGATCGCGAGCCAGCCGAGCACCTCGATCCAGCGGCGCAGAGCCTCCTCCGCGCGGCGTCCGCCGAGCCGTATCAGGCCGGCGAGCAGGTACACGCGCTTGCCGCGGCCGACGAACATGCTCGCCGCGAACGCCGGCACCGGGACGCCGACGATGCCGGACGCCCAGGTGAAGATCTTCAGCGGCACCGGCGTGAACCCGGCCAGCACGAGCGTCCAGAACGCGGTCCACGGATGCAGCGCGACGTCCTGCTTCAGCTGCACGACCAGCGCATCGAGGCGCGGCAGCCAGCCGAGGTCGGCGAGCAGCGGGCGCAGCGCGTCGAACGCGTAATGGCCGAGCGCGTAGCCGACCAGCGCTCCGGCGAGCGAGCAGACCAGGCTGATCGACGCGTCGCGGAACCAGTGCTGCGGCTTCGCGAGCACCATCGGCGCGAGCATGATCTCCGGCGCGAGCGGGAACGCGATCGCCTCGAAGAAGCTCAGCAGCGCGAGGTACGCGTCGGCGCGCGGATGCGCGGCCCAGACCAGCGCGCGGTCGTACAGCGGCCGGAACAGCCTCATCGCGCGGCGTCCGCACGCTGCAGGCGGCGTCGATTCATCCGGTGCCTCCGAGCAGCGGCACGAAGCTGACCGCGCCGAGCGGCTCGCGCAGCCAGCCGCCCTCGCCGGCGCGCACGCGCACGAGCGTCTGCCGGCCGGCCGGGCCGACCGGCGCGACGAGGCAGCCGTCCGCTGCGAGCTGGCCGAGCAGCGCGTCCTCGAGCTCGGCGCCGGCCGCGGTCAGCAGGATCGCGTCGAACGGCGCTTCCTCGGGCCAGCCGAGCCGGCCGTCGGCGTGGCGCGAGCGCACGTTGCCGATCGCGAGCTTGCGCAGCAGACGCCGCGCGTTGCGCAGCAGCTCGTCGATGCGCTCGACGGTGTAGACGCGGTCGACGAGCTGCGCGAGCACGGCGCACTGGTAGCCGGAGCCGGTGCCGATCTCGAGCACGCGGCGCGGCCGCTTCGCCTCGATCAGCGCCTCGGTCATGCGCGCGACGACGTACGGCTGCGAGATCGTCTGGCCGTGGCCGATCGGCAGCGCGGTGTCCTCGTACGCGCGCGAGGCGAGCGCCTCGTCGATGAACAGGTGCCGCGGCAGCTGGCGCATCACGTCGAGCACGCGGCGGTCGCGGATGCCCTCGGCGGCGAGCCGGTCGACGAGACGGTCGCGCGCGCGCTGCGAGGTCATGCCGAGCCCGCGCGCGGCCGGGTCGCGGCGCGAGAACAGGCTCATGCGCGGCATCCCGCGCGGCGCGGTGCCTCAGCTCGCATCGAACGTCGGCTGCAGCGCGGCGACCCAGCCGCTGACCTTCTCGAGCGCCTGGTAGCGCGTCAGGTCGACCTGGATCGGCGTGATCGAGACGTAGCCGTCGCGGACCGCGTTGAAGTCCGTGCCGGGACCGTCGTCGGCGGCCTGCCCCGGCGGCCCGATCCAGTAGATCGGCCGGCCGCGCGGATCGGTCTGCGCGACGCACGGCTCGGAGCGGTGGCGGCGGCCGAGCCGCGTGACCGCGAAGCCGCGGATCTCGGACCAGGCGCGGTCGGGCACGTTGACGTTCAGGATCGTGTCGGCCGGCAACGGATCGACGAGCAGCCGACGCATCAGCAGCAGCACCGCGTCGGCCGCGCTGTCGTAATGCACGCCGCGGTGATCGCGCGTGACGAGCGAGACCGCGATCGCGGGCAGGCCGAGGAAGCGCCCCTCCATCGCGGCCGACACCGTGCCGGAATAGATCACGTCGTCGCCGAGGTTCGCCGCGTTGTTGATGCCGGACACGACGATGTCGGGCTCGTGCTCGAGCAGCCCCGACAGCGCGAGGTGCACGCAATCGGTCGGCGTGCCGGCGACGCGCCAGCGGCCGTCGTCGAGCCGGTCCGCGCGGATCGGCTGATCGAGCGTCAGCGAATTGCTCGCGCCGGAACGATCGCGGTCCGGTGCGACGACGATGACTTCGCCGACTTCGGCGAGGCGCTCGCGCAGCACGCGGATACCGGGTGCGTCGACGCCGTCGTCGTTGCTGACCAGAACTCGCATTCGGCTTCCTGCACGGACCGCGACGCGCGCGGCGACGCTCGCGAGGTCGTTGGACGGAATGCGCCATGATAGCGGATTCGCGCCGCCGGCCGCAGACGCGCGGACGCGCACGATTGTCCGCGCAGTGCCGCGCCGCTACCCTTCCGGCGTCGGCCCGCCGATGGAGCACTCATGAACGCGACCGCACGCACCCGCTTCGCCGCGCCGCTCGGCCGCGCGCTCGCCGGCGTCGCGGCCGTCGCGCCGGAGCAGCGCACACCGCCGCAGGCGCCGCGCGACGTCGAACGCGTGCCGAACCTCGCACGCCCGGCATCGATTCCGAGCAGGCGCGAGCCGCGCGGCGCATGCGTCGGGCGCGCGCGCGGCGCTGCTGCCGGCGCGGCGAACGGCGATATCGTCGACGGCGACGGCGCCGTCGGTCCGGCCCTCGCGACGAACGCGGCGAAGCCCGTCGACGACGCGCACGGCGACCGCGAATGAGATTCGAGCGCAGCCTGCGCCAGCGGCTCGCGCGCGGCGCGCCGCCGGAGTCGTCCGCTCGTCCGACGGCGGACGACGCGGTCGCGGCCGGCGCGAGCGGTGCGCCGCCCGAGGACGACGA
>DASWOS010000098.1:0-11816 GCA_036398645.1 Dokdonella sp.
CCGATGATCACGTAATGGTTGGAGATGTCGAACGTGTAGATCTGCTCCGGATGCTGCGCGCCGAGCCGGTGCGTGTAGTCGGCGAACAGCACGAGCGCGGCGAGGCCGGCCGAGCCGATCGCGTAGCCCTTCGTCACCGCCTTCGTCGTGTTGCCGACCGCGTCGAGCGGATCGGTGACCGCGCGCACCTCCGGCGGCAGTTCGGCCATCTCGGCGATGCCGCCGGCGTTGTCGGTGATCGGGCCGTACGCGTCGAGCGCGACGATCATGCCGGTCATCGACAGCATCGCGGTCGCGGCGACCGCGATGCCGTACAGGCCGGCCAGCCAGTACGCGCCCCAGATCGCCGCGCAGACCGCGAGCACCGGCCACGCGGTCGCCTTCATCGAGATGCCGAGGCCGGCGATGATGTTCGTCGCGTGGCCGGTCGTCGACGCCTGCGCGACGTGGCGCACCGGGCGGTACTCGGTCGCCGTGTAGTACTCGGTGATGACGACCATCGCGCCGGTCAGCGCGAGACCGATGACCGCGCAGCCGAACACGTTCCAGACGCCGTAGGTGCTGCCGGCCATCAGCTGCTGCGTGACCGGGATGAAGCCGAGCAGCGCGAGCACGCCGGAGACGACGACGCCCTTGTACAGCGCGTTCATGATCTTGCCGCCGGCCGACACCTTGACGAAGAACGTGCCGATGATCGACGCGACGATCGAAACGCCGCCGAGCACGAGCGGATAGAGCACGCCGTTCGGTCCGGCGTCGCCGGCCATGACGCCGCCGAGCAGCATCGTCGCGATCAGCGTGACCGCATAGGTCTCGAACAGGTCCGCGGCCATGCCGGCGCAGTCGCCGACGTTGTCGCCGACGTTGTCGGCGATGACGGCCGGGTTGCGCGGGTCGTCCTCCGGGATGCCGGCCTCGACCTTGCCGACGAGGTCGGCGCCGACGTCGGCGCCCTTCGTGAAGATGCCGCCGCCGAGCCGCGCGAAGATCGAGATCAGCGACGAGCCGAACGCGAGGCCGACCAGCGCGTGCAGCGCGCCGTCCTGCGTGTAGCCGGCGTGGTGCGTCAGCACGGCGAAGTAGCCGGAGACGCCGAGCAGCGCGAGGCCGACCACGAGCATGCCGGTGATCGCGCCGCCGCGGAACGCGACCGCGAGCGCGCTCGCGATGCCGCCGCGCGCGGCCTCGGTCGTGCGCACGTTCGCGCGCACCGAGATGTTCATGCCGATGTAACCGGTCAGGCCGGACAGGATCGCGCCGATCGCGAAGCCGATCGCGGTGCCCCAGGCCAGCCCGAAGCCGATCAGGAGGAACAGCACGACGCCGACCAGCGCGATCGTGCGGTACTGACGGTTCAGATACGCACGCGCGCCTTCCTGGATCGCCGCGGCGATTTCCTGCATGCGCGAATTGCCGGCCGGCTTGGCCAGAATCCAGCGGATGGACCAGACGCCGTACAGGATCGCGAGTACCGCGCAGACGAACGCGATCGACAAGCCGTGTTCATGGAACAGCATCGAACCCTCCCTTGATGCGCCAGGACTGAGGAAAATCTGCCGGAAAAACGTGCGTCGAGCCGGCCGAGTATAGCCAGCGCGCCGTCGCAGGCGTACTGGCGCGGCGCGGACCGCGCGGCGCCGCCCGGCCCGGCGCCGGCACGGGCCCTGGAGACGGCCGCGACGAGCGCTGCGCCGCCGCCGATCTGCTATAAGCCGCGGCGTCCGAGCCGCGAGCCGCGACCGAGCCGATGCATGCCGAACGCGCCGACGCGGCGCGCGACTACTTCCCGGGGCTGACCGGGCTTCGCGGCGTCGCCGCGGGCTGGGTCGTGCTGTACCACGTCTGGCTGCTCGCCGACGCGCCGGCGGTGCGGCTCGGCGTCGTCGACGCGACGCCGCTGTTCGCCGGCGGCTTCATCGGCGTGGACCTGTTCTTCGTGCTGTCGGGCTTCCTGCTCGGCCGGCCGTTCCTGGCCTGGGCGCAGCGCCGCCGCGCGTTCCCGAGCCTCGCCGGCTTCTGGAAGCGGCGCTGCCTGCGCGTGCTGCCGGCGTACTACGCGCAGCTCGCGATCCTGCTCGTCGCGGCGCGCGTCGCGGACGGCGCCTGGCCGGTCGGCCTCGGCGGCCTGCTCGCGTACCTGTCGATGGAGTTCACCTACGTGCCGGGCTTCGGTCCGCTGTTGAACGGCGTGTGGTGGACGCTGCCGATCGAATGGAACTTCTACGTCGTGCTGCCGCTGCTCGGTCTCGCGTTCGCGCGGTGGCGCGCGTGGGTCGTGTTCGTCGCCGTGCTCGCCGCGGTGCTCGCGTTCCGCGCGGCCTGCTACGCCTCGCTCGCCGACCGCGCGCTCGGCACGATCCTGTATCCGCTGATCATCCATCTGCCGGGACGGCTCGACGAATTCGTCTGCGGCATGCTCGGCGCCTGGTTCGAGCTGCGGCGCACGCGGCCGTCGCCGCGGCGCGACCTCGCCGCGCTGCTGCTCGGGCTCGCCGGCGTCGCCGGCCTGCTGCTCGCCGTGAGCGGCCGCGGCGACTTCTTCGCGCAGGGCGAGGCGCCGATCATCTTCGTGTTCGCGAGCGCCGCCGGCGCGTCGCTCGGCCTGGTCGTGTACGCCGCGGCCGTCCGCGTGCCGCTCGCGCGCGCATTGTTCGGCGGCCGCGCGCTCGCGTTCCTCGGCACGATCAGCTACAGCCTGTATCTCTGGCACGGCATCGTGTTCGTCGCCGCCGAGCGCAGCGGCGTCACGCGCGCGCCGGCGCTGGCCGGCCTCGGCCGCCTCGCGCTCGCGCTGATCCCGATCGTGCTGCTGGTCGCCTGGCTGTCCTACCGGCTGACCGAGCATCCGTTCCTCGTGACCGCGCCGGCCACGCACCGCGATGCGCCGCCGCCCGCGACGTGACGGCGGAATGCCTAGCGATCGGCGATCGAATAGGCCGGCAGCTTCTTCGGCAGCAGCCGCTTCTCGAGCCGCACGTAGTCCGGCAGGCCGTCGCGGCGATAGCGCGGCGCGTCCTCGCCGCGGATCAGCGGCTCGAGATAGCGCCGCGCGGCCGCGGTGATGCCGTAGCCGTCGCGGCTGATGAAGCCCTTCGGCAGCTTCTTCTCGCGGTTGGCGATCTTCGCGAGCGGCGCCGGCGCGATCTTCCAGCGGTACGGCGCGTCCGACGTGCGCACGACGACCGGCATGACCGCGTTGCGGCCGGCCAGCGCGTACTCGACCGCGGCCTTGCCGACCGCATAGGCCTGCTCGGCGTCGGTCTTCGAGGCGAGGTGGCGCGCCGAGCGCTGCAGGTAGTCCGGCAGCGCCCAGTGGTACTTGTAGCCGAGCCGGCTCTTGACCAGCTGCGCGAGCACCGGCGCGACGCCGCCGAGCTGGCTGTGGCCGAACGCGTCGCGCATTCCGGTCTCGGCGAGGAACTCGCCGGCGGCGTTGCGCAGCCCCTCGGACGCGACGACGGTGCAGTAGCCGACGCGGTCGACGGTCGCCTTCACGCGCGCGAGGAACGCGGCCTCGTCGAACGCGACCTCCGGGAACAGGATCACGTGCGGCGGATCGCCGGCCTCGCGCGCGGCGAGCCCGGCCGCGGCGGCGATCCAGCCGGCGTGGCGGCCCATGACCTCGATGACGAACACCTTCGTCGACGACTCGCTCATCGACTCGACGTCGAGGCTCGCCTCGGCGACCGACACCGCGACGTACTTCGCGACCGAGCCGAAGCCGGGGCAGCAGTCGGTCACGGCGAGGTCGTTGTCGACGGTCTTCGGCACGCCGACGACGCCGATCGGATGGCCGAGCTCGCGGCCGATCTGCGAGATCTTCAGCGAGGTGTCGGCCGAATCGTTGCCGCCGTTGTAGAGGAACCAGCGGATGTCGTGCGCGCGGAACACCTCGATCAGCCGTTCGTACTGCGCGCGGTCCTGCTCGATCGACTTCAGCTTGTAGCGGCACGAGCCGAACGCGCCGCCCGGCGTGTGGCGTAATGCCGCAATCGCGGCGCGGCTCTCGCGCGTCGTGTCGATCAGCTCCTCGCGCAGCACGCCGAGAATGCCGTTCCTCGCGGCGAGCACCGGCACGCGCGCGGCGCGCGCCGTCTCGATGACCGCGCTCGCGGTCGCGTTGATGACCGCGGTCACGCCGCCGGATTGTGCGTAGAGCAGCTTGCCCTGGCTCATGTTTTTTTTCCTTGCGCTGCGGTTTGACAGGGTTCGGGCCAGCCGTTAGCGTTGACTGGATTCTAGAGCGGTTCGGCAGGGTGTCGAGAACGTCCTGACCGCGCGGTCCGCGCGCGCTTCGCCCGAAGCGCCGTGCGCACCGTCGACGGCAGCTTCGTCTCGGTGCGCCGGCCGCAATCTGGATGCAGCGCTCGCGGCGCGGCTCGGCCGCCGGCGCGGGCATGTGCGCCGGCGTCGCGAGACGCGCGGCGGGCGCCGGCCGCGGAGAACTCGTCCGTGTTCCGGCGACGGTTTGGCGTAGCGGCGCCGTCGCGACGGCATCGGAGCACGACTTGCGACTCGTTCTACTCGGCGCGCCCGGCTCGGGCAAGGGCACGCAGGCCGACATCCTGAAAACCGAGCTCGGCGTCCCGCACGTGTCGACGGGCGACCTGCTGCGCGCCGCGGTCAAGGCCGGCACGCCGCTCGGCCTGAAGGCCAAGGCGGTCATGGAGTCGGGGCAGCTCGTCTCCGACGACATCGTGCTCGCGATGCTCGAGGAGCGCCTCGAGCAGCCCGACGCGGCGGCCGGCTTCATCCTCGACGGCTATCCGCGCAACCTCGCGCAGTGCGAGGCGCTCGAGGCGTTGCTCGCGCGCATCGGCCAGCCGCTCGAAGTCGCGATCAAGCTCGAGGTGCCGAGCGAGCTGATCGTCGAGCGCATCGCCGGCCGCGCCGAGAAGGAAGGCCGCAAGGACGACACGCCCGAGACCGTGCGCGCGCGCCTCAAGGTCTATGCGGAGCAGACCGAGCCGGTCGCCGCGCATTTCGCGCAGATCGGCAAGCTGAAGGTCGTCGACGGCGTCGGCGAGCTCGCCGAGGTCACCCGCCGCGTGCTCGACGCGCTGCCGCCGACGTGCGCGGCCGACCGCCGGCGCGCCTGAGCGGCGTGCGCGCTCGCCGCGCGTCGGCGCTGCGCTCCGGTACGCCGCGTCGCCAGCGCGACGCGGTCGTCTGATCGGACGCGGCAATGCGCCTGCACGTCCTCGGCGTCTGCGGCACGTTCATGGGTGGCCTCGCCGCGCTCGCGCGCGAGCAGGGCGACGCCGTCGAAGGCTCCGACGCGAACGTGTATCCGCCGATGTCGACGCAGCTCGAGCGGCTCGGCATCGCGCTGAAGCACGGCTTCGCCGCCGAGCACCTGCAGCCGGCGCCGGACCTCGTCGTCGTCGGCAACGCGCTCTCGCGCGGCAACCCGGCCGTCGAGTACATGCTCGACGCGCGGCTGCGCTACGTGTCCGGCCCGCAGTGGCTCGGCGAGAACGTGCTCGCGCCGCGGCGCGTGCTCGCGGTCGCCGGCACGCACGGCAAGACCACGACGACGTCGCTGCTCGCCTGGATCCTCGAATGCGCCGGACGCGCGCCCGGGTTTCTCGTCGGCGGCGTGCCGGCGAACTTCGGCGTGTCGGCGCGGCTCGGCCGCGCCGGCGCGGCGGCGGCCGGAACGCATGCCGCCGCCGGCGGCGATTTCGTCGTCGAGGCCGACGAGTACGACACCGCGTTCTTCGACAAGCGCTCGAAGTTCGTGCACTACCGGCCGACGATCGCGATCCTCAACAATCTCGAGTACGACCACGCGGACATCTTCCCGGACGTCGCCGCGATCCAGCGCCAGTTCCACCATCTCGTGCGCACCGTGCCCGGCAACGGTCGGCTCGTCGTCAATGCCGAAGACGCGCGGCTCGCCGAGGTGCTCGCGATGGGGCGCTGGACGCCGGTCGACACGTTCGGCATCGACGCCGGCGACTGGCGCGCGCGGCCGACCTCGGCCGACGGCTCGGCGTTCGTCGTCACGCACGGCGGCCGCGAGCTCGGCGAGGCGCGCTGGGAGCTCGGCGGCCGCCACAACGTCATGAACGCGCTCGCCGCGCTCGCCGCCGCGAGCGCGGCCGGCGTCGACGCGGCGTCCGCGCTGCCGGCGCTCGCGAGCTTCCGCGGCGTCGCGCGGCGCATGGAGCGCGTCGGCGAGCACGACGGCGTCCGCGTCTACGACGACTTCGCGCACCATCCGACCGCGATCGCGACGACGCTCGCCGGTCTGCGCGCGCGCGTCGGCGCCGCGCGCATCCTCGTCGGCATCGAGCCGCGCTCGAACTCCATGCGCATGGGCGCGCACGCCGACGAGCTCGCGCCGAGTCTCGCCGGCGCGGACCACGTCGTGCTGCTGCGCCGCGCGGAGCTGCCGTGGGACGCCGAGCGCGTCGTCGCCGCGCTCGGCGGACACGGCGAGGCCGCCGCGAGCGTCGACGCGCTGCTCGCCGCGCTGCTCGCGCGCGCACGCGCCGGCGACCACGTCGTGTTCATGTCGAACGGCGGCTTCGAGAACGCGCCGCGGCGCTTCCTCGCCGCGCTCGGCGCCCGCTCGCGCTAGCCGCACGAGCCCGATCGATCGTCTGCGTACGTCCGTCGCGCGAGATCGGCGGCGCGTCTGCGGGCGGAGATGGTCGGCCGTACCGGACGCGGCCCGTCGGCTCGCGTCGCTGCGGCGGTCGCGCCGGGTCCGTCACGTGCGACTCAGTCGAAGCCGTCGGCGAAGATGCGCTCGGGGTCGCGTTCGTAGGCGCCGATGTCGGCCGCCGCGCCGACCACGCGCGCGAAGCCGCGCTGGTCGGTGTTCGAGTCGAACAGCGTGTCGCCGGCGTCGATCGCGGCGCTGCCGGGCAGCAGCGCGTGCGTGCGCGTCGGGCCGCCGTTATACGCGAGCGGCGCGAGGCCGGGATCGGTCGACACGATCAGCCCTTGCGGCGGCGGCTCGCCGGAATACGTGCCGATCAAGTTGTCGGCGCCGGTCGCCGTCGCGGCCGACTGCAGGGTCAGGTCGACCCACTCCGACTGGTTGCCGGAAACGATCGTCGCGTCGAGCTCGGTCGGTCCGGCGAGGAGTACCGCGCCGTAGGGACCGGGCGATTCGTTTGCGCTGATCGTGCTCGATGCGAGTCGGATGCGGCCCGGCGTCGCGCCGCTGATCACGTTCACGATCAGGCCGGATTCGCCCGGCGAGGCGTTGCCGGAGATCGTCGTGTTGTCGATCGAGACCCGACCGCCGCTGCCCGAGCCGAGATACGCGCCGCCGGCGCGCTCGCTGGCATAGTTGCCGGCGATCGTCGAATGGGTGACCGTCACCGTGTCGACGAACGCTGCGTCGACGCCGCCGCTGAAGCCCAGCGGTCCGGTCGCCTCGCTGTCGCGCACTTCGCTGTATTTCATCGATAGCGTGCTGCCGTGGACGCTGACGCCGCCGCCGTGCGCGGACCTCGCGCCGTCCTGCGCGACGGCGCGGCAGCCGCTGACGACGGTGGCAGCCAAAGAAAGCGAGTCGCCCGCGTACAGGCCGCCGCCGTCGGCGGACACGTCGGACTGGTTCGAGATGGCCGCGCAGTCGCGCACGACGACGCCCTGTGCCGCATCGGTCGGATCCAACGCATTGCCGAGCGCAAGGCTGCCGGCCGAGAACACGCAACCGCCGCGCGTGTCCGCTTCGAGCGCGTTCGGCGAGACCACACCGCTGCTGATCGTCATCCCGAGCAGCCGGAGCGTGCCGGTGCCGGTGTGGGTGAACACGCGGCCGTATTTCGCGCCGTTCGTGATGTCGAGATCGCCGGGGCCGGGGCCGAGGATCGCGAGATCGTCGACGCCGATCGCGATCGCGCCGCTCGACAGCGTGATCGTGCCGCAATGGAGTCCGACCGCGTCGACGGTGTCGCCGCTCGTCGCCGAGGCGACGGCGGCGCGCAGGCTGCCGACGCCGTCGTCGTTGCAGTTGTAGACCGGAATCGGCTCGCGGCCGAGCGGCGCCGCCGGTCCGGCGGCGAGCACGCGGCGCTGCGCCGGATCGACGCTGCGGAGCGCGTGCGGCCGCACGCCCTGGTCGGTGCGCACGGCGGCCCGTGCGGACGCCGCCGCGCCGGCGGTGAGGGCGACGGCAAGCGCCGCGGCGAGCGCGCGGCGCGCGACGCGCGGCCGCGGTGCGGGTTTCGGTTCGACGTTTCGGATCATGCTGCTCTCCTCTGGGTGCGTGGCCCGGACCCGCAGCGGGTGCGTCACGGTTGCGGGCGGTCGGCCACGCTCATCGACGGATACGCAGGACACGCGCGGCGGCGGACATCGCCGGCGACGGCGCGCGGACGGCGCGCGGACGGCGGCGCACCTGCGCAGCGTCCGTGGCGCGGCCGGATCGTCGGACATCGCGCGACGCCACCGCTCGTCGCCACGGCTGCAGCCGCGGAGCTGCTTCGAGACGAGGCGAGCCGACCGCGGCGCCCGTCCCGCCGAATCGGCGCTTGAGGCGTGGCTGATGCCGCGGCCGAGATACGCGCGTCCGCGGGTGAGCGCGTCGCCTGTTCGCCGAGCCACGCCGACGCCGACGCCGCGCTGAGTGCGTCGGCGGCATCGCGGCGGTGTATCCCGAGTGCCCCGCTCGATGCCCCGCTCGGGCGTCGCCGAGCCCGTCGGACGCCGCGCGCTGCGGATCTCGCGAGCTCGAATGCGGCCCCATCGATGACGTTGCTCCGCGCAGAGGCTCGCCGTCTTTCCGCGCCGGTCAGCGCGGCCGGGCGACGAACGACCGCGCTCGAAGGCGCCATCGACCGCGGCGGCCGCGCGCGACGTCGGCGCGCGCCGACCGCAGGCGTGCAGCCGCCGTCGTCACGGTAAGGCGCTGCGCACGCGGGCGCCGCGCAGGCACCTGCTAGACTGACGCGGTGGATCGCGCCGACATTCCGCTGTTCCCGCTGTCCGCGGTGCTGTTTCCCGGCGGTCCGCTCAAGCTGCGCATCTTCGAGCGGCGCTATCTCGACCTCGTCACCGAGTGCGCGCGCCGCAATGCCGGCTTCGGCGTCTGCCTGATCCTCGAAGGCCGCGAGGTCGGCGAACCGGCGCTGCCGGCCGCGGTCGGCACGCTCGCGCGGATCACGGACTTCTGCACGCTGCCGGACGGCCTGCTCGGCATCAGCGCCGAAGGCAGCCGCCGCTTCCAGGTCGCGACGACGCGCGTGCGCGACAACGGCCTCGTGCACGGCGAGGTCGCGTTCTGGGACGACGAGCCGCTCGTGCCGGTGCCGCCGCAGCACGCGCTGCTCGCGACGATCCTCGAGCGCCTGCACGAGAGCGCCGGCGGCGCGTTCGCGCACGCCGACCGCGCCTGCTACGACGACGCGAGCTGGGTCGGCTTCCGTCTCGCCGAGGCGCTGCCGCTCGCGCTGCCGGAGCGCCAGGAGCTGCTGCAGATCGACGATCCCTTGAAGCGGCTGGCGCGGCTGACGCAGCATATGCCGCGCTTTCAGCGCGGCTGACGCGCTGCCGACCCGCCGGAGCTTGTCCGATGAAGTACCTGCACACGATGATCCGCGTGCGCGATCTCGACGCCGCGCTGAAGTTCTTCTGCGACGGTCTCGGGCTCAAGGAGACGCGCCGGCAGGACAACGCGGCCGGCAAGTTCACGCTGGTCTTCCTCGCCGCCGACGAGTCGCCCGAGGCCGAGATCGAGCTGACCTACAATTGGGGCTCGAGCGAGGATTACGGCAGCGCGCGCAATTTCGGCCACCTCGCGTTCCGCGTCGACGACATCTACGCGATCTGCGCGCACCTGCAGTCGCAGGGCGTCACGATCAACCGGCCGCCGCGCGACGGCCACATGGCGTTCGTGCGCTCGCCGGATCTGATCTCGGTCGAGCTGCTGCAGAAGGGCGACGCACTGCCGCCGCAGGAACCCTGGGCGTCGATGCCGAACACCGGGGTTTGGTAGATGCGCTTCTCCGCGGCGCGATGACCTCGACCGCGGCGCCGTGAGATCCCGTGCGGCCGGCCGCGGCGTTCGCGGCGGCGAGCCGCCGCCGCATTTTTCGACCGAGAGCTTCTCGATGGACGCAACGCTGACCACGGCCGACCTGCTCGCCCTCGGCCCTCGCTACTGGCTGCCGGTCTACAAGCCGCGCGAGCTCGTGCTCGACCACGGCCGCGGCGCGCGCGTCTGGGACCGCGACGGCCGCGACTACGTCGACTTCGGCGCCGGCATCGCGGTCAACGCGCTCGGCCACTGCGATCCGGATCTCGTCGCCGCGCTGACGCTGCAGGCCGGCAAGCTTTGGCACGCGAGCAACGTGTTCTACACCGAACCGCCGCTGCGACTCGCCGAGGAGCTCGTCGCCGCGTCCGGCTTCGCCGCGCGCGTGTTCCTGTGCAACTCCGGCGCCGAAGCGAACGAGGCCGCGATCAAGCTCGTGCGGCGCTGGGCCGCGGCGCAGGGACGGCCGCCGGAACGGCGCGTCGTCGTGACGTTCCACGGCTCGTTCCACGGCCGCACGCTCGCGACCGTCACCGCGACCGCGCAGCCGAAGTACCAGCAGGGCTACGAGCCGCTGCCGGCCGGCTTCCGCTACGCGGCGTTCAACGACGTCGACGCGCTCGCGGCCGCGTTCGCGCCCGGCGACGTCGCCGCGGTGCTGGTCGAGCCGGTGCAGGGCGAAGGCGGCGTCGTGCCGGCCGCGCCGGGCTTCCTTCGCGAGGTGCGCGCACTCTGCGACCGCCACGACGCGCTGCTCGCGCTCGACGAGATCCAGTGCGGCATGGGCCGCACCGGCACGCTGTTCGCGCACACGCAGGACGGCGTCGTGCCCGATCTCGTCACGCTCGCGAAGGCGCTCGGCGGCGGCTTCCCGATCGGCGCGATGCTGGCGGGCCCTGAGCTCGCCGAGGTCATGTCGTTCGGCGCGCACGGCACGACGTTCGGCGGCAATCCGCTCGCCGCCGCGGTCGCGCGCGTCGCGCTCGCGAAGCTCGGCTCCGCCGCGGTGCTCGCGAACGTCGCGCGCCAGGCCGAGGCGCTGCGCGCCGGGCTGCGCGCGATCGACCCGGAGCGGCGCCACTTCGCCGAGATCCGCGGACGCGGCCTGATGCTCGGCGTCGTGCTCGCCGACGCGCACAAGGGGCGCGCCGGCGCGATCCTCGACCGCGCGGCCGCGCACGGCCTGCTGCTGCTGCAGGCCGGCACGGACGTGCTGCGCTTCGTGCCGCCGCTGACGATCACCGACGACGAGATCGACGACGGGCTGCGGCGGCTCGCGACAGCGCTCGCGGGTTAGCCTTCGCTCGAGAATCGCGTTCGTACGATCGACGGAACGTCGCGAACCGACGACGACTGACGGACATGAATTCCGACACGCGCCGGACGCTCGAAAGGCGTCGGAACGCGCGTTCTCATTAAACTGTCAAGGATTAGCATGGGATCGCATTGCGATATCCGGTTCGCATCATGGTCTTGAATCCTTTATTCCTTGCCAATAGAATTTTCTATTGTGGGGAGCGGCTCTGGACTCATGAGGTGTCGAAATGAAATACGAATTTCTACGCCATTTGATCGCTTTGCTTCTTGCGGTACTCGTAGCGAGTGGCTCGGCATTGTCGAAAGAGGCCGAGCTGGAGGACGGATCGACACATTACGTGGGCGCGCACGACGCGCACGGATGTACGGCCCGATGCACGGCGACGACGCGGCACGGCGCAATCCTGACCGTGTCGGCGTTCGACGACGACGGTCAATTCCGCAACAAGACCTCGTTCGTGCTCGGCGGCAGCGAGCAGACCGACGATCTCGTATCTGGAGC
>DASWOS010000099.1:0-8438 GCA_036398645.1 Dokdonella sp.
GACAACGGCTCGGGCATGCACGTGCACCAGTCGCTGGCGAAGAACGGCCAGAACCTGTTCGCCGGCGATCTCTACGGCGGCCTGTCGCAGACCGCGCTGTACTACATCGGCGGCATCTTCAAGCACGCGCGCGCGATCAACGCGTTCTCGAACTCGACGACGAACAGCTACAAGCGGCTGGTTCCGGGCTTCGAGGCGCCGGTCATGCTCGCGTACTCCGCGCGCAACCGCTCGGCGAGCTGCCGCATTCCGTTCGTGCACAGCCCGAAGGCGCGCCGCATCGAGGTGCGCTTCCCCGATCCGGTCAACAGCGGCTATCTGACGTTCACCGCGCTGCTGATGGCCGGACTCGACGGCATCGTGAACAAGATCGATCCCGGCGCGCCGGCCGACAAGGATCTCTACGACCTGCCGCCGGAGGAGGAGAAGAACATCCCGACCGTCTGCCATTCGCTCGATCAGGCGCTCGAGGCGCTCGACAAGGATCGCGAGTTCCTGAAGGCCGGCGGCGTGTTCTCCGACGACTTCATCGACGGCTACATCGACCTGAAGATGCAGGAGGTCACGCGGTTCCGCGCGGCGACGCATCCGCTCGAGTACCAGATGTATTTCGCGATATGAGCGAACGGCGCGGGCCGGAGCCGGACCTCGCCGGCGGGTTTGGGGAGCCGGCCGGCGCGGCGCGCGGATCGATGCGCGTCGCGCCGGCGATCTTCCGCGCGCCGGCGCGCGGAGCGGACGCCGCGTGGCCGCTCGCGCGCGCAGCGTTCGCAGGCGCGCCGGCGAACGTCGCGCCGCTGCATTCGGTGCATTGACGCGTACCGGTGAGATTTCGCCGCCGCAGGTGGACGCGGCGGATCGGGAGGGAGCGCCGCGGCTGCGGCGATCGAGGGGCGGCACAGCCTCGCGGCGACTGAATTCGACGGCATGGATCGCCGGCCGCGCTCCGCTTCGGTGCAGCGCGTCGTCCCTCGTCCGATCGGAGGTGCCCGATGAGAATCCGTTCGTGCCGTTCGCGCCGCCGCGCTCGTCGCGCGGCCCGCGGCGTGCGTGTGGCCGCTCCGGCGCCGCGCGGGGCCGGAGCGTTCCCGGCGAGCGGAGGCGTCGCGCCGGCGCGTCGCGCGGCGCGGCCGGTCGCATGGGCGGTCGCGCGCTCGCGGCGATATGAACGCGGCGGCCGGCGCGGGCGCGCCGCGGCGCGCCGTTCGTGCGCCGCGCCGGCGTCGGTCGCGGCCGCACGATTCGGATCTTTTCGGGGAGCAGGAGACCGCGCATGAAATTGATCACCGCCATCATCCGGCCGTTCAAGCTCGACGACGTCCGCGACGCGCTGTCGCAGGCCGGCGTCACCGGTCTGACCGTCACCGAGATCAAGGGCTACGGCCGCCAGAAGGGCCACACCGAGCTCTATCGCGGCGCCGAATACGTCGTCGACTTCGTGCCGAAGATCAAGCTCGAAGCCGCGGTGCCGGACGCGCGCGTCGACGCGATCATCGAGGCGATCAGCGAAGCTGCGCGCACCGGCAAGGTCGGCGACGGCAAGATCTTCGTGACCCCGATCGATCACACCGTGCGCATCCGCACCGGCGAGATCGGCGACGACGCGCTCTGAGGTCGAACGCAGCCCTCCGGCTGCGTGAGGAGGAGGCAGGACGCCGACTGGAACCTGCACCACGGACGGTTACTTGACGAAGGGGACATCGCACGATGAACCGCAGATCTTTCGCTTACGCCGCGGTCGCCGCGGGTTGCCTGCTTCCGGCCCTCGCCTGCGCGCAGGCCGCGCCGGCGCCGACGCCGAACAAGGGCGACGTCGCCTGGATGCTGACCTCGACCGCGCTCGTGCTGCTGATGTCGGTGCCGGCGCTCGGCCTGTTCTACGGCGGGCTCGTGCGCAGCAAGAACATGCTGTCGGTGCTGATGCAGGTGTTCGTCGTGTTCTCGCTGATCAGCGTGCTCTGGTTCGCGTACGGCTACAGCGTCGCGTTCACCGAGGGCAATGCGTTCTTCGGCGGCCTGTCGCGGCTGTTCCTCGCCGGCACGTTCAATCCGGCCGACGGCTCGTTCTCGATGGCCGGCACGTTCTCGAAGGGCACGCCGCTGTACGAGCTCGTGTTCGTCGCGTTCCAGGCCACGTTCGCCGCGATCACCTGCTGCCTGATCCTCGGCTCGCTGGTCGAGCGCATCAAGTTCTCGGCGCTGCTCGTCTTCGTCCTGATCTGGTTCAACTTCAGCTATCTGCCGATCGCGCACATGGTCTGGTTCTGGCCCGGACCCGACGCGTACACCGACACCGCGAACGTCGACGCGCTGAACGCGACCGCCGGCTGGATCTGGCAGACGGGCGCGCTCGGCCCGCGCCTCGGCTACGGCCGGGAGATCATCCGGCCGCACAGCCTGACGATGACGATGATCGGTGCATCGCTGCTCTGGTTCGGCTGGTTCGGCTTCAACGCGGGCTCCGCGCTCGAGGCGAACGGCGTCGCCGCGCTCGCGTTCCTGAACACGTATCTCGCCACGGCGTGCGCGGTGCTGTCGTGGACGTTCGCCGAGTGGATCGTCAAGGGCAAGCCGTCGATGCTCGGCGCCGCCTCGGGCGCGGTCGCCGGCCTCGTCGCGATCACGCCGGCGGCCGGCAACGTCGGCGTGCCCGGCGCATTCGTGATCGGCCTCGTCGCCGGCGTCGTCTGCCTGTGGGGCGTGTCCGGGCTCAAGAAACTGATCCGCGCCGACGACTCGCTCGACGTGTTCGGCGTGCACGCGCTCGGCGGCATCACCGGCGCGCTGCTGACCGGCGTGTTCAACGCGCCGGCGCTCGGCGGGCCCGGCTCGGTGCAGGACTGGGTGCACGGCACGGTCGGCTTCCCGGGCATCGGCGCGCAGCTGCTGATCCAGGCCAAGGCCGTGCTCGTGACGGTCGTCTGGACCGCGATCGTCGCGTTCGTCGCGTTCAAGATCGCGGACCTGGTGCTCGGCCTGCGCGTCGATCCCGACGAGGAACGCGAGGGCCTCGACATCACCTCGCACGGCGAATCGGCCTACGACTACTGATGACGCCGGCGCCGCCCACGGCCGTATTCGGCGCGACGAGTCCTTTGCACTAGAATGGTGCAATGGCGGCGCGGACGAATTCAGGCGAGCGAGCGACACGGACGAGGGCCGCGCGCGCGCCCGTGGACGGCGCGCGGCTGTTCGAGCAGTGCGCGACCGGCATGGCCGTCGTCGATCGCGAGCTAGTCGTGCGCGCCGCGAACCCGGCCTTCGGCGACTGGCTCGGCGCGGTCGCGCGGCGCTGGCGCGGCGAGCCGCTCGCGGTGTTCGACGCGCGGCCGCCGTCGCTCGCCGAGGCCGCGGCGCGCGCGTTCGCCGAGGAGCGCCGGCTTCGCCTGCGCGACGCGCGCCTGCGCACCGCGATCGGCGACCGCGCGGCCGATCTCGCGCTGACGCCGCTCGACGCGCGTCGCCTGCTGGTCGAGGTGCTGCCGGCCGCGGCCGAATCGTCGAGCCTGCGGCTGTCGGAGTCGCTGCGCGGCTTCGCCCACGAGGTGCGCGGGCCGCTCGCCGGTGTGCGCGGCGCCGCGCAGCTGCTGCAGCGGCGCGTCGGCCAGCCGGAGCTCGCCGAGCTGGCCGGCCTGATCGTCGCCGAAGCCGACCGTCTCGCCGGCTTGTCCGAGCGCCTGCTTCGCGCCGGTGCGAAGCCGCGCCTCGTGCGCGTCAACGTCCACGAGATCCTCGAGCGCGCGACCGCGCTGCTCGGTGCCGAGGCGCGGCCGCCGCAGGTCCGCCGCGACTACGATCCGAGCTTGCCCGCGGTCGCCGCCGACGCGGACCGGCTGCAGCAGGCGCTGCTGAACCTCGCGCGGAACGCGATCGAGGCCGGCGCGGGCCGGCTGACGCTGCGCACGCGCGCGGAGCACGGCCCGCGCTTCGGCGAGCGCGGGCCGCGCTTCGCCGTGCGCATCGACGTCGAGGACGACGGCCGCGGCGTCGCCGCCGAGATCGCCGACACGCTGTTCGAGCCGCTCGTGTCCGGCCGCGCCGACGGCACCGGGCTCGGCCTCGCGATCGCGCGCGAGATCGCGCGCGAGCACGGCGGCGAGCTCGGCTACGTCAGCCGGCCCGGTGCGACCGTGTTCACGCTGCTGCTGCCGACGCCGGAATGAGCGCGACGGCGCCGCGCCGGACGTGCCCGCGCCGCGCCGTGCCGCGGCGCACGGTCGTAGGCGGAGCGCCGCGATGAGCGCGGCGGGCGCCTCGGCCTGGATCGTCGACGACGACCGCGCGGTGCGCGTCGTGCTCGCCGCGGCACTGCGCGAAGCCGGCTTCGCGCCGCGCGAATTCGGCGACGCCGAAGCTGCGGTCGCCGCGCTCGCCGAATCGGTGCCGGACGTGCTGTTCACCGACGTACGCATGCCCGGCATCAGCGGGCTGAAGCTGCTCGAGCGCGTCGCCGCGCACGAGCCGCGTGCGGCCGTCATCGTCATGAGCGCGTTCACCGACGTCGCCTCGACCGCGTCCGCGTACCGCCTCGGCGCGTTCGACTATCTGCCGAAGCCGTTCGACCTCGATCAGGCCGTCGCCGCCGCGCGCCGCGCGCTCGCGCAGCCGCGCGCCGCCGCCGCGGCGCCGGTCGCGCCGAGCGACGTCGACGCCGAGCTGATCGGCCGCAGCACCGCGATGCGCGAGCTGTTCCGCGCGATCGGCCGCGTCGCCGCGAGCGGGCTCGGCGTATTGATCACCGGCGAGACCGGCACCGGCAAGGAGCTCGTCGCGCGCGCATTGCATCGCGAGAGCCTGCGCTCGGCGCAGCCGTTCGTCGCATTGAACACCGCGGCGATACCGGCCGAGCTGCTCGAATCGGAACTGTTCGGCCACGAGATCGGCGCGTTCACCGGCGCCGCGCGGCGGCACGCCGGCCGCTTCGAGCAGGCCGCCGGCGGCACGCTGTTCCTCGACGAGATCGGCGACATGCCGCTCGCGCTGCAGACGCGCCTGCTGCGCGTGCTCGCGGCCGGCGAGTTCTACCGCGTCGGCGGCCGCGAGCTGATCCGCGCCGACGCGCGCGTAATCGCAGCGACGCATCAGGACCTCGACGCGAAGGTCGCGCGCAGCGAGTTCCGCGCGGACCTGCTGCATCGGCTCGACGTCGTGCGCGTGCATCTGCCGGCGCTGCGCGAGCGCCGCGAGGACATCCCGGTGCTCGCCGAGCACTTCTTGAGCCGCGCGGCCGCCGCGACCGGCGCCGCGCCGAAGCGCTTCTCGCCGGCCGCGCTCGGCGCGCTGCGCGACTACGCCTGGCCCGGCAACGTGCGCCAGCTCGAGAACCTGTGCCGGCGCCTCGCCGTGCTCGCGCCCGGCCGCGAGATCGGCGTCGGCGACCTGCCGCCGGCGCTGCTCGAGCACGCGCCGCAGCCCGAGGTGTCGAGCTGGAGCGGCGCGCTGCGCGCATGGGCCGAGCAGGCGCTCGCGGCGGGTCGCGAGAACCTGCACGGCGACGCGCGCGCCGAGCTCGACCGTGTGCTGCTCGACGCCGCGCTCGCCGCGCACCGCGGCCATCGCCAGCGCGCCGCGCGCGCGCTCGGGCTCAGCCGCAACACGATGACGCGCAAGCTCGGCAGCTCGCGGAAGCGCCGGCGCTGAAGCGCGGGCTCGTCCGTGTGGTCCGGCACCGTATCGGCGCCATTCCGCTAAGCTGACGTGCTGCCCGAACAGATTTCCCGACGATGTCCGACATCACCGTCCGCGACGCGACTCCGGCCGATCTCGCGTTCCTCGCCGACAGCAATGCCGCGATGGCGCTCGAGACCGAGGCCAAGACGCTCGATCGCGCGACGCTCGAGCGCGGCGTCGCCGCGGTGTTCGCGCGTCCGGAGCGCGGCTTCTATCTGATCGCCGAGCGCGCCGGCCGCGCGGTCGGCTGCCTGATGGTCACCTACGAGTGGAGCGACTGGCGCTGCGGAACGTGGTGGTGGCTGCAGAGCGTGTACGTCGTGGCCGACGCGCGACGGTCCGGCGCGTTCCGCCGCCTGTTCCACGAGATCGAACGCCGCGCGCGCAGTGGCGCCGACGACGTCATCGGGCTGCGTTTGTACGTCGAGAAATCGAACCTTCTTGCCCAGGCCACCTATGCGGAATTGGGCATGACGCCCACCGCCTACGACGTTTTCGAATCCTCGCTCGGCCGAGGGCGCCGGAATTGAGCGTGGCGACTTCGATCAGGCAATGGGTTGGAGACGCGTTGACACTCTTTTTGTTGCCGGCCTTCGTCGCGATGCTGCCGTATGGCCTCGGGTTCCGTTTGCTCAAGATGCTCGCAAGGCGCGCCCGTGCTTTTCGCGCGGAGGCGGCAACCGCGTGTGCGGCCGCTTCCGAGCACGTCGACGTCGTCGACGCTCCGACGTGGCAGTTTCGATTCCGACTTTTGCTGTGGGTCGAGCGCGCGGACGTCTTCCTGGTGCTGATGCGCAGCGACCGCTGGTGGCGGCGCCATGTGGCCGTGACAGGCCAATGGCCCGACGCGGCCGGTGGTCATATCTTTCTGACCTATCACTGGGGGGCCGGCTTTTGGATCATGCGGTTTCTCCGTCGAGGCGGTTTTCGTCCTTGGTTCTTGGTGCGCCGGCACGAAGCGCGCGACTTCGGTCAAACGCGGCTCGCGCGGTGGATAGGAGGTCTTCGAGGCTGGGTGTTGAGTCGTACCGGGAGTCGGGGGCTGATCTATACCGGAAGAAGCTCCGAGCGCATCCGTGAATTACTGAGCACCGGCGGCAGCGTGCTCGGCATGCTGGACCTTCCCGCACGACCGAAGCAGCGGGTGCAGAGCGTCTCGCTGCTCGACGCGTACGCCCGACTTCCGGACGGCCTTGCACGGCTGGCCGTCGATTCGAACTCGCGCGTAACTCTGATCAGTTGCGGCCTCGATTTCGAGCGCGGTCTGCGTGAGCTGCGGATCGAGCCGCTGCCGCGCAGCAGTGCCGTCGAAATCCTACGAAATTACGCTCGGCATCTGGATTCACGACTGCGCACGAGCCCCGAGTCATGGATCATGTGGCGCGAAGCTTGCGCAATTTTCGAAAATTCGCAGCCGTCGGAATGAATATTCAGCCGGACTGAAGGGCCGTTCCTCGTCGCCGCGCGCTTCCGCGTGCGGTGCGGATCGCCCGGAACGCCCGACGCGATGCGGGCGCGGTCCGACCGCATCCGTCACGTCTCGGAATCGGTCCCGAGGATCGTGCCTGGTCCGCTCGATCGCGTCCGTTGGCGCTGCCGAGCGGGCGGACTGCCGCACCGCACGCTCGAGACGCTCGGCCGTTTTTCGACGGTCCGGCGCTCGCGCCGTCGGCGCGCGCACCGTCCGCTCCGATGGCGTCGGCTGGAGCGGCATCCGCCTTGCTGTCGACGCCGCCACCCGACGGAAAATGTCACGGGCTTACGCGGCTATGGCAGACCGCGGGAGGATCACGCCATGCGGTTGTCGCGCCGGTCGGCGACCCGGCTCGGGCACGAGACGTGCGACGACATTGTCGCTCCGCATACAATGGAGACCGATCCGCGCACTCGTCGGAATGCGCGGGAACATCCGTTAGAGGCCGATCGTGACCGCATTGAAACGGGTAGGCATCCTCGGCGGCGTGCGCATTCCGTTCTGCCGCAACAACACCGCGTACGCGGACGTCGGCAACTTCGGCATGGCGGTGAAGACGCTCGGCGCGCTCGTCGAGCGCTTCGGACTGCACGGCGTCGAGCTCGGCGAGGTCGCGTTCGGCGCGGTCATCAAGCACGCGTCGGATTGGAACCTCGCGCGCGAGGCGACGCTGTCGTCCGGCCTCGCGCCGACGACGCCCGGCATCACGACCGCGCGTGCCTGCGGCACCTCGCTCGACAACGCGATCCTCGTCGCGAACAAGATCGCGGCGGGGCAGATCGACGCCGGCATCGCCGGCGGCGCCGACACGACGAGCGACGTGCCGATCGTCTATTCGCGATCGCTGCAGCAGCGCCTGCTCGCGGTCAATCGCGCGAAGGCGCCGCTCGAGAAGCTCGAGACCGCGGTCAAGGGGTTCTCGCTGGCGGAGCTGAAGCCGTCGTTCCCCGGCGTCGCCGAGCCGCGCACCGGCAAGTCGATGGGCGAGCACTGCGAGCTGATGGCGCGCGAGTGGAGCATCGCGCGCGAGGATCAGGACCGGCTCGCGCTCGCGAGCCACCACAAGCTCGCGGCGGCCTACGCGCGCGGCTTCTTCGCCGACCTCGTCGTGCCGTTCCGCGGCGTCGACCGCGACAACGTGCTGCGCGCGGACACGACGCTCGAGAAGCTCGCCGCGCTGAAGCCGGCGTTCGACCGCAGCTCCGGCCACGGCACGCTGACCGCGGGCAACTCGAGCGCGCTGTCGGACGGAGCCGCGGCCGTGCTGCTCGCGAGCGAGGAGTGGGCCGCCGCG
>DASWOS010000100.1:0-24646 GCA_036398645.1 Dokdonella sp.
GACGCGCGCTCGGCCAGCGCGGCCTCGGCCGCGCGGGATTCCGGTTCCGGCGAGTTCATGGCGGCGGCGAGGCGACGAGCCCGGCAGTTCAGCCGGTGCCGTCGCCGTGGCGCGGCTGCGGCGCCGCGCGGGCGGCGCGGACGTTTCGCGGCCGCCGTTTCGCCGTCGGCGCGCGCGGAGTACGCTGCGCCGCCGATGCCCCTGCCGGAGACGCCATGGCCGCCGTGACCACCTCGCCGAAGCTCGCCGTGCTGATCGACGCCGACAACGCGCAGCCGGCCGTCGTCGAGGGCCTGCTCGCCGAGATCGCGAAGTACGGCACCGCGACGGTCAAACGCATCTACGGCGACTGGACCGGTCCGCAGCTCAAGGGCTGGAAGGAGGCGCTGCTGAAGCACGCGATTCAGCCGATCCAGCAGTTCCGCTACACGACCGGCAAGAACGCGACCGACTCCGCGCTGATCATCGACGCGATGGACCTGCTCTACGGCGCGAAGCTCGGCGGCTTCTGCATCGTGTCGAGCGACAGCGACTTCACGCGGCTCGCCGCGCGCGTGCGCGAGGCCGGGCTCGTCGTCTACGGCTTCGGCGAGAAGAAGACGCCGGCGCCGTTCGTGTCCGCCTGCGACAAGTTCATCTACACGGAGATCCTCCTCGACGAGCAGGACGAGCACGAGGCCGGCGCGCCGCGCACGAGCGCGCAGCTGAAGCAGGATGCGCGGCTCGTCGCGCTGCTGCGCAACGCGGTCGACGCGTCGTCGGACGACGACGGCTGGTCGCAGCTCGGCACGGTCGGCAGCACGATCGCGAAGCAGGCGCCGGAGTTCGACGCGCGCAACTACGGCTATCGCAAGCTCGGCGAGCTGATCGCGGCGACCGAGCTGTTCGAGATCGAGAAGCGTCCCGTCCGCGACGGCTCGTCGACTTCGACCTACGTGCGCGACCGCCGCCGCGCGAAGGCGAAGCCGGTGTCGTGAGCCGGCACGCCGGCGCCGGCGCGCGAGGTCAGTCGTGCGCGGCGAAGTGCAGGTCGTCGAGATCGACGGCGGCGCGGTCGCGCACGCGCTCGGTCGAGGCGGCCTCGACGCTCGTGCCGCGCATTTCCGCGACGAGCGTGCGCGCGCGCTCGACCAGCGTCGGGAGGCGCGCCGGCACGGCCGCGTCGGCGCCGCAGCCGGGCAGCGGTCCCGCGCGGCCGACGCGCATGCGCAAGGCCCACGACTCGACCTCGCGCTTGGCCTCGTCGAGCGTGTCGAACAGCAGCAGCTGACGCGCCGGCAGCGGGCGCTCCCACCAGGTCAGCGCGAAGCGGCCGGACCACGGCCCGGAAATGCCGGCGATCGCGCGCCCGCCGACATGGGCGATCGCGACCACGCCGGCGTAGCGCGTGCGCCATTCGACGCCGCGGCCGCCCGCCGGCCGTGCGCGACGCGCCGCCTGTACCGAAACCGTCATCTCCGCGCTTCCTCGCCGATTCGTGCGCGCCTTTCGAGCAAGCGGCGTGCCAGCCGCCCGACGAGGTGCCGTACGGCGGCGCGGCCGCGGAATCGCGCGCGCCACGGCAGGTTTTGTCCACTTTTGGCACTCGCCGCTGCGTACCGCCGTCCACGCGCCGGCCGGCGTCGCGCTTCGCCGGGGGGCCGTGCCGGCGCGTGGCGGGCGTGGCCGTCGCGCAGCATGACGGCATCGCCATTGGCTATTTGGGCGGTTGCCGCACTGCGGCATGCTTCCTGCCGCGGCGCCACGACGGACTCTGGATCCGAGGGGGGCGCCGCTCATCGTCCGTTCCGTCGATCCGACGGCATTCGAAAGGGGAGCTGGGCCAGTGGGAACTCATCGTCATTCGCAGCGCCGTGCGCTGCTCGGCGCGCTGCTGACGGCGGCCATCGTCTCGGCCGCGCATGCGCAGGACGCGCCGCAACCTCGACAAGACACGCCGGCGCAGGAACCGCCGCCCGCCGCGGCCGACGAGGCCAGCACGCTCGCGCCGGTGGTCGTCACCGGTTCGCGCATTCCGCGCGCGCAGGTCGAAGGGCCGGCGCCGGTCACCGTCATCGAAGGCTCGTCGATCGACGCCGGCGGATTCCGCAGCGTGTTCGACGTCCTGAGCTCGGTCACGCAGAACACCGGGCTCGTCCAGGGCGAGGACTTCGGCAGCACGTTCACGCCGGCGGCCAACGTGATCAACCTGCGCGGGCTCGGGCCGAACCATACGCTCGTGCTCGTCAACGGCCACCGCGTCGCGGACTACCCGGTCGCCTACAACGGCTCGGTCAACGCGGTCGATCTCGCCAATATCCCGAGCGTGATGATCGACCGCATCGAGATCCTGAGCGGCAGCGCGTCGGCGATCTACGGCTCCGACGCGATCGCGGGCGTGGTCAACATCGTGCTGAAGCAGAAGCACGAAGGCGTCGATCTGAGCGTGCGCGTCGGCAGCACCCAGCAGGGCGGCGGCGACAACCAGCGCGTGCAGCTGATCGGCGGCGGCAGCTGGGGCGATCTGAGCGGCGTGTTCGGCCTCGAATTGACCAATCGGGACGCGATCTGGTTCGGCGAGCGCGCGCTCACGAACACCTATTCCCGCTACGCCTCGCCCGGCGACGTGCCGGGACCGATCTTCGCGCTGCGCGACCCCGCCTCGGGCAACTACTACGACCTGCCGGGCACCGGCTGCGCCGGACTCTCGAGCCTGATGAGCGGCAGCCTGGTCTCGGTGCCGAGCGCGAACTACGAAGGCTCCTACTGCAGCAGCGACCAGTACTACAGCAACCGCACGACGCAGACGCGCAAGAAGCTCGCGACGAGCTACGCGAGCCTGCAGTACGCATTGAGCCCGGACACGCAGCTGTTCGGCGACTTCACGTTCGGCTTCTCCGACATCAAGAACAACGTGCGCGCCTTGAGCTGGTCGCCGGCCGGCGGTGCGTTCTGGAACGACGCGACCGATCGCCTGGAGACCTGGACGCGCGTGCTGACGCCCGAGGAGATCGGCGGCAAGAACGCGAGCGACAGCACGTACCTGCAGCGCGCCTACGACCTGACGTTCGGCGTCAAGGGCGCATTCGGCGCCACGGACTGGCACTACGAGCTCGCGGCGAATCGTTCCGACTACGTCAGCGATCAGGGCCGCGTGCGCTTCCTGTCCGGAATAGACGAATTCTTCCTCGGCGCGCCGACCGGCACGCACGACTACGAAGGCGAAACGTTTCCGTCCTACGACGCGGATCCGAACCGCCTGATCACGCCGCTGACGCCCGACGACTACCGCCGCCTGACGGCGAAATCGCTGGAGCGCGACAAGGCGTGGACCGAGGACCTGAGCTTCACGTTCAACGGCGACCTGTTCCAGCTGCCGGCCGGTCCGCTCGGCGTCGCCGGCGTCGTCGAGGCCGGGCGGCAGGGCTATCGCAACACGCCCGATGCGCGCATCGGCGAGGGTGATTTCTGGAACCTCAGCGAAGCGCAGACCAACGGCGGCAAGCGCAACCGCTACGCCGCCGGTCTGGAGCTCAACGTGCCGATCTTCTCCCGTCTCACCGGCACCGCCGCCGCGCGCTACGACCGTTACACCTACGCGGGTCAGGAGATCGGCAAGAGCACCTACAACCTCGGCCTCGAGTATCGCCCGCTGGACAGCCTGCTGCTGCGCGGCACCTACGCGACCTCGTTCCGCGCGCCGGACATGAACTACCTGTTCTCCAAGAGTACGGTCGGCTACATCCCGAGCGTCACCGACTACTACCAGTGCCGCTTGGACGGGCAGGACTACAGCAGCTGCAACGACTACTACAACATGAACTTCAGCTCGTCCGGCAACAAGGATCTGAAGCCGGAACGCGGCCGCTCGTTCACCTACGGCTTCGTGTGGTCGCCGACCGCGAACTTCGACTTCCAGGCCGACTACTACCGCATCCGCATCAGCGACGAGGTGACCAACCTCGACGAGGACCAGATCCTGCGCACCGAGGCGGACTGCCTGCTCGGACAGACGCCGGGCGGGACGCCGGTCGATCAAGGCTCGCAGATCTGCCGCGACGCGCTCGCGCGCGTCGTGCGCAATCCGGCGACCGCGCCGGTCAACCCGAACCAGGTGACGAACCTGCTGATCAACCCGATCAATGCGGCGACCGAGCGCACGCAAGGCATCGATCTCGGCGCGAACGTGCGCTGGAGCACGGACCGCTTCGGCAAGTACCAGCTGCATGCGGGCTACACGCACGTGCTGAAGCACGAGTACCAGCAGTTCCCCGGCGACCCGACCTACGACTATCTGAACGACGTCTACTACCAGTCCGACTGGCGCACGAAGGCGAACGCGTCGCTCAGCTGGCACCTCGGCTCGTGGAGCGCGACGATCGACGGCACGCGCTACGGAAGCATTCCGAAGAACGACTACAGCGGCCTGCGCAGCGCGTACACGCTGTTCAACGGCAGCGTCGGTTACTCGCTCAGCGAACGGGCCGACCTGCTGCTGATCGTGAACAACCTGCGCAACTCCTCGCCGGTCGACAAGAGCGCCGGCTGGCCGAACTACTCGATCGGCTGGTACGACGCGTACGGCCGCCAGTGGTGGCTGCAGTTCGACTATCACTTCGGCGCCGGCACGCGCGGCTGAGCGGTCGCCGACGCGACGCCGCGCGGACTTCGGGCCCGTGCGGCGCCGCGCCGCGTGCGCGTCGTCGGCGCTGCGGCGCGGCGCCGCGTCAGTCGCGCGGTTCGACGCGGATCGCGGTGCGCACGGAGTTCGCGATGAAGCAGCGCGCATGCGCGTCGGCGTGCAGCGCAGCCAGCGCAGCCTCGCCCGGTGCTTCCTTGAATGCGATGCGCGGCCGCAGCACGATCTCGGTCAGCGCGTGGCGCTCCGGCGCGATGCGTGCGAGCGTGCCGATCGCAGCGTCCTCGTAGGCGTCGACGACGAGCCCGCGCTCCGCCGCGAGCGAGAGGAACCACAGCATGTGGCAGCTCGACACGGCGGCCACGAACGCTTCCTCGGGGTCGACGGCGGCCGGGTCGGACCACGGCGCGCGCACCACCGTCGGCGCCGGCGAGGCCGCGACGACCGCGCCGCCGTCGAAGCGCCACTCGTGCCGGCGCGAGTACGCGCCGCGCGCGAATGCGCCGTCGTCGGCGGCGTCTCCGCGCCGCCAGCGCACCGTCACCCTGTGCTCGCTCACCGGCGCCTCCTCGCACGTGGGTCGCGCATGTTATCAGGCCGTCGACGAACGGCCCGCGCCGCGGCCGCGCGCGCGGGCCCGACGGGGTCGTCCGAACGCCCGTTCCGCGCCGAACGCGCACGCTCGCTCCTCGTCGGCTCGATCGGACGGCTCGCAGGCGCCGCGTTTCTCCGCCCGGCCGAGTGCGCCGACGCGCGCGTACCGGCGGCAGGCACGGGCATTGCGCGAGCAGGCCGCTGCCGCTGTAATGGCGCGCCTCGTCGCATGGAGCCTCCCCGATGCCGATTCTCCGCATGAGCGATCTCGACCTCGCCGGCCGCCGCGTGCTGATCCGCGAGGATCTGAACGTACCGATCGAGGACGGGCGCATCACCTCGGAGACGCGCATCCTCGCCGCGTTGCCGACGCTGAAGCTCGCGCTCGAGCGCGGCGCCGCGGTCATGGTCACCTCGCATCTCGGCCGGCCGAAGGAAGGCCGGTGGAGCGCCGAGGACTCGCTCGCGCCGGTTGCCGAGCGGCTCGGCGAGCGGCTCGGCCGCGAGGTGCCGCTGATCAAGGATTGGGTCGACGGCGTCGACGTCGCGCCGGGCGAGCTCGTGCTGCTCGAGAACTGCCGCATGAACGTCGGCGAGGGCAAGGACGACGAGGCGCTGTCGCGCAAGTACGCCGCGCTCTGCGACGTCTACGTCATGGACGCGTTCGGCACCGCGCACCGCGCGCAGGCGTCGACGCACGGCGCGATCCGCTTCGCGAAGGTCGCCTGCGGCGGGCCGCTGCTGATGGCCGAGCTCGACGCGCTCGCGAAGGCGCTCGAGCAGCCGGCGCGGCCGCTGCTCGCGATCGTCGCCGGCTCGAAGGTGTCGACGAAGCTGACGCTGCTCGAGAGCCTCGTCGCGAAGGTCGACCAGCTGATCGTCGGCGGCGGCATCGCGAACACGTTCGTCGCCGCGGCCGGCCACGCGGTCGGCAAGTCGCTGGTCGAGCCGGATCTCGTCGACACCGCGAAGAAGATCATCGCGGCGGCGAAGGCGCGCGGTGCCGACGTGCCGATCCCGAGCGACGTCGTCGTCGCGCCGGAGTTCAAGGCCGACGCGCCGGCGACGGTCAAGCGCGTCGACGCGGTCGGCGCCGGCGACATGATCCTCGACATCGGGCCGGACACCGCGCGGCGCTACGCCGAGCTGATCGCGCGCGCCGGCACCGTGGTCTGGAACGGCCCGGTCGGCGTGTTCGAGTTCGACGCGTTCGGCCGCGGCACCGAGACGCTCGCGCGCGCGATCGCCGCGTCCGACGCGTTCTCGATCGCCGGCGGCGGCGACACGCTCGCGGCGATCGAGAAGTACGGCGTCGCCGAGCGCATCTCCTACATCTCGACCGGCGGCGGCGCGTTCCTCGAGTTCCTCGAGGGCAAGGAGCTGCCGGCCGTCGCCGCGCTGAACGCGCGCGCGTGAAGCTCGTCCTGTTCGATCTCGACGGCACGCTGATCGATTCCGAGATCGGCATCGTCACGTCGATCGAGTACGCGCTCGCGCAGCTCGGCGCCGCGATACCGCCGCGCGAGGCGCTGCGCGACTGGATCGGGCCGCCGCTCCGCACGACGTTCCCGCGCGTGCTCGGCGACGACGCCGACGCGGTCGAGCGCGCGGTCGCGCACTACCGCGAGCGCTTCGCGACGATCGGCTGGCGCGAGCACACGGTCTATCCCGGCATCGGCGCGGTCGTCGACGCGCTCGCCGCGCGCGGCAGCGCGCTCGCGGTGGTGACCTCGAAGGCGGACATCTACGCCGGCCGCATCGTCGCGAGCCTGCCGTTCGGCGACCGCTTCGCGCGCGTCTACGCGGTCGCGGCGGACGCCGCGCACAGCGGCAAGGCCGAGATGGTCGCCGCCGCGCTCGCCGATTTCGGCGTCGACGCACGCGATGCCGCGATGGTCGGCGACCGCCGCTACGACATCGAGGGCGCGCGCGCGAACGCGGTGCGCGCGATCGGCGTGACCTGGGGCTTCGGCGGCCGCGCCGAGCTCGAGGCGGCCGGCGCCGACGCGATCGCCGACACCGCGGCGGAGCTGCCGGCGCTGTTGACGTGCGCGGCCGCGCCGCGCGCCTGAGCGGCGCGGCCGCGCTCCTGCTCAGACCAGCTTGATCGTCACGTCGACGTTGCCGCGCGTCGCGTGCGAGTACGGGCAGATGTCGCGGTGCGCGGTGTCGACGAGCTCCTGCGTGACCGCGCGATCGATGCCGGGCAGGCTGACCTCGAGCTCGACCGCGATGCCGAAGCCGGTCGGCTCGCGCGGGCCGATGCCGACGTGGCCGGTCACGCTCGCGTCCTTGAGCTCGACCTTGCGCTGGCGCGCGACGAAGCGCACCGCGCCCTCGAAGCAGGCCGCGTAACCGGCCGCGAACAGCTGCTCCGGATTGCTGCCGTGGCCGCCCGGGCCGCCGAGCTCCTTCGGCACCTTCAGATCGAAATCGAGCACGCCGTCGCTGCTGCGGATGTGGCCCTCTCGGCCGCCTTTCGCGGTCGCGGTCGCGGTGTAGAGGATCTTGCTGATCGTCATCGGGGGATCTCCTGTCGGATGGGCGGGCCGGCGCGCCGGTCGCGCGCGGGGCGGGTCGTCGACGTCAGTGTAGGCCGCGTCGGCTTTATCAAGCGTTACGAGTGCCGCGCCACGCGCCGGCGCGCGCGCCCGGCGTCGACGCAGCGACCGTCGTGCGCGGCGAGCGGCGACGCGTCTGCGTCGACCGCGGCCGCCGGCGTGCGCCGTGGCGCTCAACGTTTGCACGGCGTTGCGGTATCTTGCCGGCTCGATCCGCGAAACGACGCCGCCGTGGACCAACTGCGCCGCACGAAGATCATCGCCACGCTCGGCCCGGCGACCGACGCACCCGGCGCGCTGAAGCGCCTGCTCGCCGAGGGCGTCGACGTGGTGCGCCTGAACCTCTCGCACGGCACGCACGACGATCACCGGCAGCGCGCCGCGGCGGTGCGCGCGGCGGCCGCCGAGCTCGGCAACGAAGTCGGCGTGCTCGCGGACTTGCAGGGGCCGAAGATCCGCATCGAGCGCTTCGCCGGCGGGCCGGTGCGGCTCGAGCCGGGCCAGACGTTCACGCTCGACTGCCGGCCGGATGCGGCACCCGGCGACGCGACGCGCGTCGGCGTCAGCTATCACGAGCTCTGGCGCGACGTGCGCTCCGGCGACGTGCTGCTGCTCGACGACGGCCTGATCTCGCTCGAGGTCGTCGACGTCGGCGACCGCACGATCCGTTGCCGCGTGCTCGCCGGCGGCACGCTGTCCGACCGCAAGGGCATCAACCGGCTCGGCGGCGGGCTGACCGTCGCCGCGCTGTCGGACAAGGACCGCGCCGACATCGGCCTCGCCGCCGAGCTCGACGCGGATTTCCTCGCGGTGTCGTTCGTCAAGACCGCCGACGACGTCGAGCAGGCGCGCGCGCTGCTGCGCGCGGCCGGCGGCGACGCCGCGCTCGTCGCGAAGATCGAGCGCGCCGAGGCGATCGAGAACCTCGCCGCGATCGTCGAGGCGTCCGACGCGGTCATGGTCGCGCGCGGCGACCTCGGCGTCGAGATCGGCGACGCGGAGCTGCCGGGCCTGCAGAAGAAGATCATCCGCGAGGCGCTGCTGAGGAGCCGCGTCGTGATCACCGCGACGCAGATGATGCAGTCGATGGTCGAGTCGCCGATTCCGACGCGCGCGGAGGTGCTCGACGTCGCCAACGCGGTCATCGACGGCACCGACGCGGTCATGCTGTCGCAGGAGACCGCGGCCGGCCGGCACCCGGACAAGGCCGTCGCCGCGATGCGCCGCGTCTGCCTCGGCGCCGAACGCCAGTTCGAGCCGACCGAGGACCTGCGCCCCGGCACGCACCGGCTCGACCGCACCGACCAGGCGATCGCGCTGGCCGCGATGTTCATGGCCGGCCAGATCGGCGTGCGCGCGATCGTCGCGCTGACCGAGTCCGGCGCCACCGCGCAATGGCTGTCGCGCTATCGCTCGACCGTGCCGATCTACGCGCTGTCGCGCAGCGCGGCCGCGCGCCGGCGCATGCTGCTGTACCGCGACGTGCATCCGGTCGAGTTCGACGCGCAGGGCGTCGGCCCGACTCAGGCCGCGCGCGACGCGATCCAGCATTTGTACCGGCTCGGCTTCCTCACCGTCGACGATCGCGTCATCGTGACCACCGGCGATCACACCGGCCGGCTCGGCGGCACGAACACGCTGAAGCTGCTGAAGGTCGGCGCGGGCGGCGTCGCCGAGGGCCTCGGCGAGCTCTGACGCGCCTCGCGACGCGCGGCGATCGGTTCTTCTCTCGAGCGTGGGCCGCGCGGCGAGGCTGCTCGCGCCGCGGCCAGCGCGTCGAAGCGGCGATCCGGCGGCAACCTGCGTGCCGATGCGTACGCCGCGCCGCAGCGGCCTCGCGCGGCGCGGCAGGCGTCGCGCGCGTTCCGGTCCGTACCGCGCACGACCTGTAGAATGCGCCGAGCGCACGAGCGGATCGCGCACCGGAGGAATCGACCATGCCGCGCCTGCTTCCCGCCGTTTCCGCCCTGGTCGTCTGCGGGCTCGCGTCCGCGCAGTCGACCGCGCCGCCGCGCGTCGTCGCCGCGGACAAGCTCGCGAGCTATTGGTCGCTCGATGCGTCGTCGGTGCAGGCCGATGCGCCGCTCTACGGCAAGAACATGGAGCAGCCCGGCTGCGCGACGGTCTCGTTCGTCGTCGAGCCGGACGGCAGCACGAGCACGGTCAAGCTGCAGAAGGTCGCGCCGGAAGGCGACCTCGGCACGATCGCGGTCAGCGCGGCGAAGAGCCTGCGCTTCGCGCCGACCGCGTTCAACGCGGGCCACGAGCGCGTGTTCAGCTGGTTGATCTTTCCGTTCAACCTGCCGTCCGATCCGGCCGCGCGCAGCGCGATCATGCAGCGCTGCTCGATCGACAAGCTCGGCTGGAAGGATCACTGACGCGGCCGCCGCGCGGTGCGTCAGCGCGCGGCCGGTGCGCAGCCCGGCAGCGCCGCCGCCTCGCCGGGTGAATTCGCCGCAGCGACTGCCGCGGCGCGCTCGCGCGCTTCGCCGCGGCTGCGCTCCGCCTCGTCGCAGCGTCCCTGCAACGCGAGCACGCGCGCGAGCTTGAGCACGCGCTGGCCGGTGTCGGCGGACTGCGCATGCGCGCCGCCGCGGTTCTGCGCGATCGCCTCGCGGTAGCGATCCTCGGCGGCGCGCGCGTCGCCTTGCGCCGCCGCGGCGTCGCCGAGCAGCTCGAGCGCGTCGACGCTGCTGACGTCGTTCTCCGGCGGCAGCTCGGCGTCGATCGCGCGCGGACCCGTATCGGTCCCGCCCGGCCGAACTGGCCTATAATCGCGCCTCTGAATTTCCGGCTCCGTCCCCGCGGCACGCGCGGGACGGCATGCGCTCGTTTCCGCGGAGCAACAGATGAGCATCGAAGAGCTTGAAAGCATCGCCCAGCAGATGGTCGCACCGGGCAAGGGCATCATCGCGATCGACGAGTCGACCAGCACGATCAAGAAGCGGTTCGACGCGGTCGGCGTGCCGAACACCGAGGAGAACCGCCGTGCGTATCGCGAGATGCTGCTGACCGCGCCGAAGCTCGGCGAGCACATCTCCGGCGCGATCCTCTACGACGAGACGATCCGCCAGGCGACGAAGGCCGGCGTGCCGTTCACGAAGGTCATGCTCGATGCCGGCATCCTGCCCGGCATCAAGGTCGACAAGGGGCCGAAGCCGCTGGCCGGCTTTCCGGGCGAAGTCGTCACCGAAGGCCTCGACGGCCTGCGCGAGCGCCTCGCCGAGTACGTGAAGATCGGCGCGAAGTTCGCGAAGTGGCGCGCGGTCATCACGATCGGCGAGGACACGCCGAGCGGCACCTGCATCGAGGCGAACACGCACGCGCTCGCGCGCTACGCGGCGCTGTGCCAGGAAGCCGGGCTCGTGCCGATCGTCGAGCCCGAGGTGCTGATGGACGGCGACCACGACATCGACGTCTGCTACGAGGTCACCGAGGCGACGCTGCGTTCGCTGTTCGGCGCGCTGTACGAGCACAACGTGCTGCTCGAAGGCACGATCCTGAAGGCGAGCATGGTCATTCCGGGCAAGGACTGCGCGGATCAGGTCGACGTCGCCGACGTCGCCGAGGCGACCGTGCGCTGCCTGAAGGCGTCGGTGCCGGCGTCGATGCCCGGCATCGTGTTCCTGTCCGGCGGCCAGTCCGACGAGCAGGCCACCGCGCACCTGAACGCGATGAACCAGATGGGCCCGCATCCGTGGCCGCTGTCGTTCTCGTACGGCCGCGCGATGCAGAGCGCCGCGCTGACGCTGTGGAGCAAGGACATGCAGGCGAACTTCGGCGAGGCGCAGAAGACCGTCGCGCTGCGCGCGAAGCAGAACGGGCTCGCCGCGCTCGGCCAGTGGAAGAAGGTCGCCTGAGCGCCGCTGTCTCTGAGTAGAAGAAAAACGGGCGCCGCGGCGCCCGTTTTTCTTTCGTTCGGCGCCTGCGGCGGCGCGACTCAGCTCGCCGGCGCGGACGCGTCGAGCGACGCGAGCCACTCGTCGTCGGAGCCTTCGTTGACGCCCTCGAACAGGAACGTCGACAGATAGCGCTCGCCGGTGTCCGGCAGCATCGCGAGCAGCACCGCGCCGTCCGGCGCACTCGCGGCGACCTGCAGCGCCGCGGCGAGCGTCGCGCCGGACGAGATGCCGACGAACAGGCCTTCCTCGGCCGCGAGCCGGCGCGCGGTGTCGCGCGCGAGGACCTCGTCGACCGGCACGATGTCGTGCGCGACGGTGCGGCTCAGCACGTCGGGCAGGAAGTCCGGCGTCCAGCCCTGGATCTTGTGCGGCTTCCACTCCTTGCCCGACAGCAGCGCCGCGCCGGCCGGCTCGGTCGCGACGATCCTGACTTCGGGACGCGCGACGCGCAGCACCTCGCCGACGCCGGTCAGCGTGCCGCCGGTGCCCCAGCCGGAGACGAAGTAGTCGAGCCGGCGGCCGGCGAAGTCGCGCAGGATCTCGGCCGCGGTCGTGTTGCGGTGATAGGCCGGATTCGCCGGATTCTGGAACTGGCGTGCGAGGAACCAGCCGTGCTTCTTCGCGAGCTCCTCGGCCCGGCGCACCATGCCGGTGCCGCGCTCGGCCGCCGGCGTCAGGATCACTTTCGCGCCGTACGCGCGCATCAGCTTGCGGCGCTCGACCGAGAACGTTTCGGTCATGACCGCGACGAACTTGTAGCCGCGCGCGGCGCAGACCATCGCGAGCGCGACGCCGGTGTTGCCGGAGGTCGCCTCGACGACGGTGTCGCCGGGCTTCAGCAGGCCCTTCTGCTCGGCGTCGAGAATGATCGCGAGCGCGAGGCGGTCCTTGACCGAGCCGCCCGGATTGAACGCCTCGACCTTGACGTGCAGCTCCACGTGCTTCGGCGGCAGACGATGCAGTTTGACGATCGGCGTGTTGCCGATCGTGTCGAGGATGCTGTCGTAGCTCATGGTCGAGGTCTCCGCTTGAAAGTCGTGCCGGGCGCGGCCGTCGATCATAGGCGCGATGCCGTAAAGTTTTCGCGACGCGCCGCCGGCCGCATGCCGACGCCGCCGCGGCGCGGCCGGGCGGCCGATCGGCACCCGGCGCTCCGCCGCGTCGCGCACGGATCGCGCGCGGGCGTGGCGGCCGGGGCGGATCGACGCGGCGCGGTCCGCCGCGCCGCCGCGTGTCGCGCTCCGCGCGGGCGCCGGACGGCATGCACGAGCGGCGCGCGCGTGAACGAGAAGAGGCCGCCGCGCCGGATGGGGAGACCGGCACGGCGGCCAAGCAGACCACACACTTCGGAGTGGCTGCGATCGTGCGCGCCGCGCCGCACCGGCGGCAAATGAGCGCGCGGCAGCACGACATGCCGCGGCGGCATGACGCGCGCCGCGGCGTGCGCGGCGGCGTCCGGCGCGACGCGTGCCGAGCGCGGACGGATGGACGTCCAAACCTGGCGGCGTTAGGCTGGCGTGCTCCGCATTGAACCCGCGCGCGCTTCGCGGCAGGATTCGCTTGGATGACCTTGACCCAGCTCCGTTACGTCGTCGCGATCGCCGATTCCGGGCTCAACATCACGCTCGCGGCCGATCGCGTGCACGCGACGCAGCCGGGGCTCTCGAAGCAGTTGAAGCAGCTCGAGGACGAGCTCGGC
Organism: Dokdonella sp.; assembly: GCA_036398645.1. Taxonomy (GTDB): domain Bacteria; phylum Pseudomonadota; class Gammaproteobacteria; order Xanthomonadales; family Rhodanobacteraceae; genus Dokdonella_A. The sequence goes on from DASWOS010000100.1 coordinate 13,375, forward strand.
TTTCAGCTGTTCTCGCGCAGGGGGCGCAGCCTCGACGCGGTCACGCCGCAGGGCGCGCAAGTCATCGAGCGCGCGCGCACGATCCTGTCGGAGGCGGCGAACATCCGCGCGATCGCGGCGAACCTGCGCGCCGACGAGCGCGGCGAGCTCGCGATCGCGACGACGCACACGCAGGCGCGCTTCGTGCTGCCGCCGGCGGTCGCGGCGCTCGCGCGGCGCTATCCGGACGTCGCCGTGCATCTGAAGCCGCACGGCGACGCGCAGGTCATGGAGCTCGTCGAGCGCGGCCAGGTCGATCTCGCGATCGTCAGCACGGCCGGAGCGGCGCCGCCCGACGGCCTCGCCGTGCCGCTGTTCCGCTGGCGGCGCGTCGCGGTCGCGCCGCGCGAGCACGCGCTCGGCGCGCTCGGCCGCGCGCTGCGGCTCGCCGATCTCGCGCGGCATCCGCTGGTCAGCTACGAATCGTCGCTGCGTCCGGATTCGTCGCTGCGGAACGCGTTCATCGCCGCCGGCCTGACGCCGAACTTCGCGTGCACCGCGCGCGACGCGGACCTGATCAAGACCTACGTGCGCGCCGGCCTCGGCGTCGGCGTGCTCGCCGAGATGGCGATCACGGCCGAGGACGCGCTCGACCTGCACGTGCTCGACGTCGGCGCGCTGCTGCCCGAATGCACCGCGTGGCTCGTGCTGCGTCGCGACCGCGTGCTGCGCGACTTCGCGCTCGCGCTGATCGAGCTCGTCGCGCCGCAGATCGACGGCCGCGAGCTGCGCCGCGTGCTCGCCGGCAACGCCGCGCCCGATTGGCCGGCGCCGCCGTCGTGGCGCGAGCTGCGCGAGCGGACCGCCGTCGTCGCATAGGGCTCCGCCGCTCCGGACCGTGCCGACGAAGCGGTCGGCGCAGCAGGCCCCGCCGAGCGCCGCGATCGACGCGGACGCGGCACTCCGCGCAAGCGGCGGCCGCGCGGCCGGCGCAGCCGCGGTTCCGGCATTCGGCCCTGCCGGCATCCATACGTGCGCGAGCCGGACCGCCGGCCGTCGCGGCGCGTGCACGGTCGCGCCGGGCGCGCGGCCGCGCACGCGAGCGTCGTGCCGAGCGCCGATTGACAGCATTTTGTAAGGCTTCCTGCGCTAGAAGTCGGCCGGGCGGCGCGCTCGCGCGCCGGATCACGACCTTTTCTTCGCTCCGGGCGTGCCGCGCCGGAGCCGCAACGACGCGGCAGACGCGCCGCGGAGCAGGTTTTTTCTCGATCGACGCAGCAGACCGTCGCGACGCCGTCGCGCCGGCCGCGGCGTGGCTCGCAGCAGGAACGGCGTACCCGGCCTGCAGGTCGCGCCGCGTGCCGGTAAGCCGGCGCGCGGGCGCACGGCGCGGCAGAGCCGCGTCACCATGTTCGCAGGCGGCGACATGCGCTCTGCGCGGACGTTTTCGACAGCAGGAGGGCAGGTCCCGTGACAGATCCGAAGCGCGCCGGTCGCGCACGCAATCCGTTCCGCCGCGCCGTGGTCGCGGCGGCATTGCTCGTCTGCGCCGGCGCCGCGGCTGGCGCCGCCGGCGCGTCCGCGGCGAAGCATCCGCTGCTGCAGCACGTGCCGGCCGCGGTCGCGTCCGGGCAGGCGGCGCCGGTCGCCCCGCTCGCCGCCACGCGGCACCTGAAGCTGGCGGTGAATCTTCCGCTCGGCAACCAAGCCGAGCTCGACGCTCTGCTGCGCCAGCTGTACGACCCGAGCAGCCCGAGCTACCACCATTATCTCGGCGTCGACGAGTTCACCGCGCGCTTCGCGCCGTCGCAGGCCGATTACGACGCGGTCGTCGCCTGGGCCGCTGCGAACGGCTTCGCGGTCACGCGGACGACGCCGAACCGCCACATCGTCGACCTCGACGGCAGCGTCGACGCCGTCGACCGCGCGCTGCACGTGACGATGCAGTCGTACCGGCATCCGAGCGAGAACCGCGAGTTCTTCGCGCCGGACCGCGAGCCGACGCTCGACCTCGCGGTGCCGGTGCTCGCGATCACCGGCCTCGACGACTTCACGCTGCCGAAGCCGATGCACAAGCAGGGTGCGATGCTGCCCGGTCCGGTGCCGGCCGCGAGCGGCTCCGGACCGCGCGGAAACTTCCTGCCGAGCGACATGCGCGCGGTCTACTACGGCTCGGGTCCGCTGACCGGCGCCGGCCAGACCGTCGGCATCTTCTCGTTCGAGGGTTACGACTACAGCGACGTGCAGCTGTTCTTCACGACCGCGAACATGCCGCTGACGACGCCGATCAACAACGTGCTCGTGAACGGCTACAGCGGCGAGTGCGGCGGCTGCGACGACGGCGAGCAGGTGCTCGACATCGGCAACGTCATCGGCATGGCGCCGGGCATCACGCAGGTGCTGTTCTACGAGGGCGACAGCGGTCCGGACATCCTGAACCAGATGGCGACCGACAACCTCGCCAAGGTGCTGAGCTGCTCGTGGGGCTCGAGCGACATGGGCCACGTCGCCGACCCGATCTACCAGGAGTTCCAGGCGCAGGGCCAGACGTTCGCGAACGCGACCGGCGACGACGGCTCCTACGACGCGCAGAGCTGGCTGCCGCCGTCGCTGAACCCGCTGACGCTGCAGGTCGGCGCGACGGATCTCGCGACCGACGGGCCCGGCGGCGCTTGGGTCTCGGAAACCGGCTGGGCGGACGCCGGCGGCGGCTACTACGCGCCGGCCGGCTATTCGATCCCGGACTATCAGCAGCTCGCCGGCGTCATCGACGCGTCGAACGGCGGATCGACGACGCTGCGCAACGATCCGGACGTGGCCGCCGAAGGCAACTTCGACAACATCACGGTCAGCGGCGGCCAAGTCGGATTCGGCATCGGCGGCACCAGCTACGCGGCGCCGCGCTGGGCCGGCTTCATCGCGCTCGCCAACGAGCAGTCGATCGCGAACGGCGGCGCCGTGCTCGGCTTCGTCAACCCGGCGCTCTACGCCATCGGCGTCGGCAGCGACTACGCGAACGACTTCCATGATCCGGCGAGCGGCAGCAACGGCGGCTTTCATGCCGTCGCCGGTTACGACCTCGTGACCGGCTGGGGCAGCCCGAACGGCGAGAACCTCATCGCGGCGCTCAGCGGTCCGACGACGACGCCCGGCTTCGTGCTGGCCGGCTATCCGCCGAACCCGAGCATGACGCGCGGCTCGACGACGTCGACGACGATCACGGTCGACGCGCTGAACGGCTTCGGCGACGACGTGACGCTCACGGCCAGCGGCCTGCCCGACGGCGTGACCGCCACGTTCAGCCCGTCGACGACGGACACGAGCAGCGTGCTGACGTTCACGTCGGACGACAGCGCCGCGATCGGCACCGCGACGGTCACGATCACCGGCACTTCCGGCAGCCTGACCCAGACCACCACGGTCGACCTGCTCGTCGGCGCCGCCGCGCGCGCCGACGTCGATCCGACCGCGGTCGCATTCGACCACGTCGTGCCGTTCGGCATCCAGAAGCAGACGCTTTCGATCGCGAACGCCGCGGACAGCATCCCGCTGACGTACACGGCCGCCGCGTACGCCAGCAGCGGCGGCGCGTGCACCGGCACGGTGCCGTGGCTCACCGCCGAGGCGAGCGGCAGCGTCAACGGCGGCCAGTCGGCCGACTTCGGCATCGAGGTGTCGCCGGCCGGCACGCTCGCGATCGGCAGCTACACCGGCGAGGTCTGCGTGACGACGAACGACCCGACCCAGCCGGTCATCGCGATTCCGATTTCGGTCACGATCGTGCCGGGTCCGGCGACGGAGACGCTGTTCAAGAGCGGCTTCGAGACCGGCGAGACGAACACCGGCACGCGGGTCACCTACACGATCGACATGCCGGCCGAGAACGACCAGGCGGGCAGCGCACTCGACCTCGCCACGGGCAACTACCACACGTGGGATCCGACGATCGTCGACAACATCAATCCGTACAACGACGGCGGCACCGGCCTGCAGTTCTACTGGTACGACGATGCGGTGCCGGGGGCGTTCTCGCACCGCGTCGGCGGCGCGCTCGACGCGAACGGCAAGTTCGCCGTGCTGCATTCCGGCGACACGATCGGGCCGGACTCGACGTTCTCGAATGCGGCGACGACCGCGATCGTTTCGAACTGGCGCGCCGGCGCCGACGGCTACATCGGCATCGCGTTCCTCGACAGCCGCACGGGCGCGCTGAACTACGGCTACATTCACCTGACGACGACGTCTCCGCGAGGATTCCCGGCGCAGGTGCTCGAGTACGGCTTCGACGACAGCGGCGCGGCGATCACGATCCCGTAGCGCGAACGCGCCTCCCGCCTCGCAGCGGGGCGGGAGGCGCGCCGACGTCACGTGCCGCTTCACGGCGCGGCGGTCGTCGTGCGTCGAGCGGAGGTGCGGGCTCGCCGGACCGGCCTGCTCGCGCGAGCCGGCGGGATGCCTCGCGGCGTCGTCCGCGCGCGGCGTGCGCCGCCTCCGGCGCCGCTGCCGGTGCTCGCACGGCCGCGGCGATCCGCGTTCACACGACCGCGGCGCGCCGCGCGGGCGGCTGCGGCGCGTGCGCGATGTCGTGCGCGATCACGCGCGCGAGGCTGCGGATCTCCGGCATGCCGGTGCACTCCCAGACCGCGCCGCGCAGCAACGTGCCGAGCGCGCGCAGGCCGGTCCACGCGCTGCCGTCCGGACGCAGCAGGCGGCCGTCCGCGTGCGCGGCGAAGCCGAGCCCGAGCGGATCGGCCGCGACGACGCGCTCGTCGATCAACTGGCGCACGAGCGCGTGCGGCGTCGACGCGGCGGCGGATTCGAGCCCGGTCGCCTGGATCACGAAATCGGCGGCGAGGGTCAGCACGCCTGCGCCGGCGCGCGGCTGCAGCTCGGCCGTCAGCTGCGCGTCGTCGCCGTCGATGCGGCGCACGCGCGCGGCGATGATGCGCAGGCGGCCGCTCTCCTGCAGAGCGTGGATCTTCGCCGCGGTCCGCACCGGGATGCGGTGGCGCAGGACTTCCCATTGCGGGCGCAGATGGCGCAGGAAGCGCGCGCGCTGCACGAGGTCGAGCGTCTGCCACAGCCGCGGCGTCTCCGCGCGCAGCGCGTCGAGCACGCTGCGCCAGTCGACGCCGGGCGCGGCCGCGGCCGCGCGTACGCGGTGCAGCCAGTCGACGAGCCGGTCGCTTTCGCGCAACTGCGCGATCAGCGCGTCCGCGTGCGCGTACGGCGGCAGCGGCGCTTCGGAATGCAGGGCCGGCAGGCGGCCGCGCCGCGACACCGCGGTCAGCTGCGCGCGCGGCCAGCGCGCCGCGGCGGTCAGCAGCGCGTCGACGCCGGTCAGGCCGGTGCCGATGATCAGCACGTGTCCGGGGGGCCGCTTCGGCAGCGGCCATCGCCACGGATCGACCGCGTAGGCGCCGCTCTCGAGCGCGGCGGCGGCGACGCCGGGCAGCGCGGCCGGCGGCAACGCGCCGATCGCGAGCACCGCGGCGTCGACCGCGAGATCCTCGCCGGCGCGCGTGCGCACCTCGAAGCCGCCGTCGGCGCGCGGCCGGATCGCGACCGCCTCGGTCGTGCGCGCGGCGAGCGTCACGCGTCGCTGCGTCGCCGCGAGCAGCTCCGCGAGCGTCGCCTCGACGTAGTCGCCGTAGAGCGAGCGCGGCAGGAAATCCGCGCCGCTCGCGGCGACGCCGTGCGCGATCGCGTAATCGAGGAAGTCGCCGGGGCGGTCGGCGAACAAGCCCATGTTCGCCGCGCGCACGTTCAGCAGGTGCTGCGCGTCGGCGGTGTCGTAGGCGACGCCGCGGCCCGGCGCGCGTTCGCCGACGATCCAGGTCAGCGCGCAGCCGCTCGCGTCGTCGTCGGTCGCGCCGCGCAGGAACTGCGCGACGACGGCGGAACCGGCGGCGCCTCCGCCGATGATCGCTATGCGCTGCATGGGGTGCTCGCTCCGGCGTGGGCGGCGCGTCGGCGGCGCCGGCGTCAGATCGCCAGCGTCGCGTCGACCCGCGCGTGCTCCGCGCGCGAGCGGTAGCCGCCGCGCGCGTCGGTGTGGAACGCATGATAGCGGTCGAGCACGCCGCCGTAGACGTGCAGCGACAGTGCGCCGCGCGTCGGCGACAGGTTGCGGCAGCGGTGCGCGTAGCGGCGTCCGCCGAACACCGCCGTGTCGCCGACGCCGAGCAGCAGCGTGCGCGCGGGCGCGAGCGCCGGCTGCTCGAGATCGCCGCCGAGTGTGAATTCCTCGACCGCGAGCGCGCCGTCGAGCACGAGCTCGATGCCCCAGAGGCCGGCGTGGTCGTGGATCGGCGTGCGATGCGCCGGCGGCCACGCGATCAGCAGGCAGGTGTACGCATGCGCGCCGCCGCCGGCGAGCGGATGGCGCCGATAGTCGGCGCCGCCCGCGCTCGCGGCCGGCTCCGGCGCGCGCGGGCAGGCGCGGTCGAACGCGAGCGCGGCGAGGCGGCGCGAGAGGGCCTCGACCGCGGCGGTCGTCGGCTTCGGCGCGATCGACGCGAGCTCGGCGCACGCGGCGTCGATCCAGCTGCGGCTCGCGCCGGTGAGCGGCGTATCCATGCGGAGGCGGCCCCTGCAGTTTCGAAGGCCACTATGCGATCACGAGCACCGTTAAACGCGTGCTAAGCGGCGCGTGCGATTCGTCGCGGCGTCATGCGGCGCCGACCTGTCGACATGCCGCGCGGCTATCCCCGCGCGAGCGCACGGCGGAACGCGCGCGCGCTCGCTTCGCCGAAGCAGCAGAACGTGATCGAGCGCAGCGGAGCGGCGGCGCCGGCGGCGCGCACCTCGCGCAGCGCGATCGTCGCAGCCTCGTCGAGCGGATAGCCGTAGACGCCGCAGCTGATCGCCGGGAACGCGAGGCTCTCGATGCCGTGCGCGGCGGCGAGCCGCAGCGACTCGCGATGACAGCGCGCGAGCAGCTCCGCTTCGCCGTGCGCGCCGCCGCGCCAGACCGGGCCGACCGTGTGGATCACGAAGCGCGCCGGCAGCGCGAAGCCCGGCGTGAGGCGCGCTTCGCCGGTCGGGCAGCGCACGCCCGGGCGCACCTCCGGCAGCGCGCGGCAGGCGGCGAGCAGGGCGGGTCCGGCCGCGCGGTGGATCGCGCCGTCGACGCCGCCGCCGCCGAGCAGGCTCTCGTTCGCGGCGTTGACGATCGCGTCGACGGCGAGCGTGGTGATGTCGGCTTCGACGACTTCGACTTCGAGCGTGGCGGACATCGGCGGCGTACGCACGGCGGCCTCTCGACCGGAGCTGCGAATCTAGCGCGACGCGCGGCCGGCGTCGCGCCACCGGCGGCCGTCGCGCGCTCGCGCGGAGTCGTTGCGGCTCCTCGATCGCATCGCCGCGCGCGCGAGCGCGGCGAGCACGCCGTCCGGCCCCGGCAGGCGCGCCATCGGCTGCACGGCGACGGTGCGGCGGTCGTCGGCGAGCGCGGCTTCCGCTTCACGCAGCCGGTCGGTGCGGCGCCGGCGCATTTCCTCGACCGGCCGGTGCATCGAGGGCACGTTGCTCCACGCGTCCGCGCAGGCCCCAGCGTGCCGTCAGCGTGCGCGCAGCGCGGACCGAAGCGACGTCGAGCCGCGGCAGGCCGGCGACGTGCGGCTACTCCTCGCCCTCGCCGGCGAACGCGCCCGGCCGCGAGCCGAAGTCGCCGTCGGCCTGCGCGGCGAGATACGCGGTGACCGCGTACGCGGCGACGTTCTGGCGCAACTGCTCCGCGTCGATCTTGTCGAGCGTGTCGTTCGCGGTGTGGTGCCAGTCGAAATAGCGCGTCGCGTCCTGGTGCAGCGAGATTGCGGCCATGCCGACCGCGTGCACCGCCGACAGGTCCGAGCCGCCGCTGCCCGGCGCGGCCGCGTCGTAATCGATGCCGAGCGGCTTCAGCGCGCCGGCGATCGCGGCGACCGCGTCGCGCGCGTCCGGCTTCACGCTCGCGGTGATCGCGTAGATGCGGTCCGCGCCGAGGTCCGATTCGCTGCCGAGCACCGCGCGTGCGATCTCGGCGCGGTGCGCGGCCGCATAGGCCTTGCCGCCGTACAGGCCGGCTTCCTCGTTCGCGAACGCGACGACGCGGATGCTGCGCCGCGGCCGCTGCGGCAGGCCGGCGATCACATGCGCCGCGCCGGCGGCGATCGCGACGCCGGCGGCGTCGTCGATCGCGCCGGTGCCCGGGTCCCACGAGTCGAGGTGGCCACCCATGACGAAGTACTCGCCGGGCCGCCGCGAGCCGTGCAGCTCGGCGATCACGTTCGCACCGACGTAATCGCCTTCGAGGCCGCAGTCGAGCACGAGCCGGACCGAGACCGGCCGGCCGCGCGCGACGACCCGCTCGAGCTGCTCGGCGTCGGGCACCGACAGCGCGGCCGCCGGGATCGGCGTCACGCCGGGTGCGAAGTCCGTGATGCCGGTGTGCGCGATGCGCTCGTGGTCGGTGCCGGCCGAACGCAGCAGGAACGCGGCGGCGCCCTTCTGCGAGGCGAGCGACGGGCCGTTCACGCGCACGTTCGCGCCGATGCCGTAGTCGCCGCCGTCGCGCTTGGCGACCATGCGCGCGCCGACGTAGACGATCTTGCCGTGCACGCGCGCCGGGTCGGCGGCCTTCAGCGCGTCGAGCGAATCGAACGCGACGACCTCCGCCTCGACGCCGCCGCGCGGCGTGCCGGGCGAATGGCCGAGCGCGGCGACGACCAGCGGCTGCGGGAACGGCGCGACGATCTCGGCCCGCTCGCCGCGCCGCACCCATTTCGGGTACGTGACCGGTTCGGTCCAGACCTTGTCGAAGCCGAGCGCCTGGAATTTCGCGACGACCCACTCGCGCGCCTTCGCGTCGTTCGGACCGCCGGCGAGGCGCGGCCCGATCTCGGTGGTCAGCGCTTCGACGAAATTCCACGCGACGTCGTCGTGCAGCGCCTGGTCGCGCAGGCGCGCGGCGGTCGCGAGGTCCGCGTCGGCGATCTTGGTCGGACCACGCGCGCTGCACACGGCGGGCACGGCGACGAGCAGGACGAGAGCGGTCAGCAGGCGCGGCATCGGCGGATCTCCGGTCGGGGTCCCGCCGATTGTGCCGCGTGCGCGCGTGCGCGGCTCGGGTCGAATGTCACGCCGGCGGCGGCCGCGCCGGCGGCGTCGATCAGCGGTTCTTCAGCAGGTCGCGGATCTCGGTCAGCAGCGCGACTTCCGGCGCCGGCGCCGTCGGCGCCTTCGCTTCGTGCTTCATGAACAGCCGGTTGATCAGCTTGACCACGACGAAGATCGCGAGCGCGATGATCAGGAACTGCACGACGGTGTTCAGGAACGCGCCGAACTGGATCGCGACCTCGCCCTTGCCGTCCGGGCCGGCCGCTTTCAGCACCCATTTGTACGCGGAGAAATCGACGCCGCCGATCAGCAGGCCGATCGGCGGCATGATGATCTGATCGACCAGCGCCGTGACGATCTTGCCGAACGCGGCGCCGATGACGACGCCGACGGCGAGATCGACGACGTTGCCGCGCATGACGAATGCCTTGAACTCGGACGCGAAATTCATGGGTCCTCCTTGCAGCCACGAAGCGGATGCCGGCGTGCGGGCCGGCGCGGCTACTCTACCCGAGCCGGCGCGGCGCGGGCTCGCGCGCCGGCGCGGTCCGCGTCCGCGATTCAGCCGCCGATGCGGCCTTCGAGCGTCGCGAAGCCGGCCAGCTCGGCGCGGAAGCGGTCGCCGCGCGCGAGCGCGGCGACGCCGGACGGCGTGCCGGTGAAGACGAGGTCGCCCGGCGCGAGCGTCCACAGCTTCGACAGCTCGTGCAGGATGCGCGCGACCGGCAGCAGCATGTCGGCGAGATCGGCGTCCTGGCGCGTGCCGCCGTTGACCGTCAGCGCGAGCCGGCCGTGCGCCGGGTGGCCGACCGCGGCGACCGGATGCAGCGCCGAGACCGGCGCGGAATGGTCGAACGCCTTCGCCGCGTCCCACGGGTTGCCGTTCGCCTTCGCGCTCGCCTGCAGGTCGCGGCGCGTCAGGTCGAGGCCGACGCCGTAGCCGAACACGCAGTCGAGCGCGGCGTCGACGGCGATGTCGCGACCGCCGCGCGCGAGCGCGACGACCATCTCGACCTCGTGATGCAGGTCGTGCGTCGCCGGCGGGTACGGGATCTCGGCGCCGTCCTCGACGATCGCGTCGGCCGGCTTCAGGAAGAACAGCGGCTGCTCGAGGTCGATCGTCATGCCCATCTCGCGCGCGTGCGCGGCGTAGTTGCGGCCGATGCAGTAGATGCGGCGGACCGGGAAGCGCTCGGCGCTGCCGGCGACGGCGAGGCTCGGCGTGGGCGGAGCGGCGACGACATACGACATGACGGATCCTCGGCGAAAAACCGGGGCGCAGAATAGCAGCGTCGCGCTCGGCGCCGCGCATGCGGAACCGAGGCGCCCCGGTCGCGTCGGACCCATCCGCGTTCGGAGCGGTCGCGCCGACCGTGCCGATCTCGACGCCGACGAGCCGAGCGGCAGCGCGATCGCGCGCACGTCGCCGCCGAGCATGCGCGTGAGCTTCGAATGCGTTCTTCGGCCGAGCGCCGATTCGCGCCGTCCGCCGGCAGCGCTCCGCCGAGCGCGACGGTCCCGCGTTCCGGCCGCACGGGGACGGCGCGGACACGTGCGCGAGATCGAAACGGCGGGCGCGCCGACGCGCTCGGGAGGCTCGCGCAGATCGACCGTCTCGGCGTCGTCCGACGGCGCATCGCGCGCTGCGCCGTCGCGTGGGGTTCTGCCGGACCGGTCGGCCGGAACCGCCGATCGGCGCCGCAGGTGACATCCGTCATCTTTCCGGAGTGACCGCCGCGCCTTGCGCGGCTGCGCCGGCATCCGGAGTCTATGGCAGACTTCGACGCAGCGGCGACAGGGGCAGCGCGTGGACAAGGCGGATCTGCTGCACGAGCTGCGCATCGACCGCAGCGAGACGCGCGGCGGCGCGCGCGCCGCCGTGGGGGTCGGCGCGCTGCTCGTCGTGCTGCTCGCCGCGCTCGCCGGCGGCGCGGTCTGGTGGCTGCATGGCGGCCGCGCAGTCGAGGTCGAGGCCGCGACCGCGGCGGCGCCGAGCGGCGGCACGGCCGCGGCGGTGCTGCAGGCGACCGGCTACGTGACCGCGCGGCGCGAGGCGACCGTCTCCGCGCAGATCATCGGCACGCTGACGCAGGTGCTGATCGAGGAGGGCGAGCACGTCGCCAGCGGCCAGGTGCTCGCGACGCTCGACGAAACCGCACAAAGGGCCGCGCTCGCGCAGGCCGAGGCGCAGCTG
>DASWOS010000101.1:0-9408 GCA_036398645.1 Dokdonella sp.
GCCCTGGAACGGACCGACGACGAGCTCGCAGCCGTCGAAGAAGTAGAAGCCGCACCAGTTCAGGTCCGGCAGCGCGTGCCAGACGAGCGCCGCGAAGTTCGCCGCGTTCGCGACGCGGTCGCGCTCGCCGGCGAGCAGGCCGCGCACCTGCTCGGCGAGCTCGGCGTAGAGCTCGGGCTTCGTGGCGGCGCGCACGGGAGCGGCGGCGAACATCGGCGTGACGGCGGAATGGGAGGCGGCCATTGTAGCGAACCCGCGGCTTTGCCGCCGGCCGGCACGACGCTTATGCTCGTGCGGCCGCATCCGCGGCGGATCCGCCGGGAAACCCGCATGAGCGCGCGCAGCCGCCTGCAGCAGTCGATGCGCGTGCGCCGCGAGCAGCCGACGCGCCTGGAGGGCTTCGTCGACGCGTCGTTCGCGTTCGCCGTGACGCTCGTCGTCATATCGATCGGCCGCGTGCCCGCCTCGGTGCCGGACATGCTGCAGGCGCTGCGCGGCGTGCCGACGTTCGCGGTCTGCTTCGTGCTGATCGCGCGCATGTGGAAATCGCACCGCGACTGGAGCCGGCATTACGATCTCGAGGACGGCACCGCGGTCGCGCTCAGCATCGGCCTGGTGTTCCTCGTGCTGATCTACGTCTATCCGCTGCGCCTGCTGTTCGCGCTGATGTTCGCCGGACTCAGCGGCGGCCGGCTGATGGATCAGCCGGTCACGATCGGCAGCGCATTCGAGCTGCGCGCCGCGTTCGCCGTGTTCGGCGTCGGCTACGCCGCGATCTGGCTCGTGCTCGCGTCGCTGTATCGCCATGCGTTGCGCGCACGCGCGAGCATCGGTCTGGACGCCGCCGAGATCGCGGTCACGCGATTCCGCATCCGCCAGAACGTCGCGTTCGCCGCCGTCGCGCTGCTGTCGGTCGCCGCGGCGGCCGTGCTGCCGTTCGATCGCTCGCCGTGGCTGACGACGATGCCGGGCACGCTGTATCTCTTGATGATCCCGATCGCCGCCGCGCTGCGCGGACGTTGCGTGCGCGAGATCGATGCGTCGCCGCAGGCGCCGGCATGAGCCGCGGCGTCTACGTGACCGGCACCGACACCGGCGTCGGCAAGACGTTCGCGAGCGCGCTGCTGCTCGCCGCGTTGCGCGCGCGCGGCCTGCGCGCGGCCGGCATGAAGCCGGTCGCGAGCGGCTGCCGCGCGACCGCCGACGGCCTGCGCAGCGACGACGCCGACGCGCTGATCGCCGCGAGCGATCCGCGGCCGGCCTACGCGGACTGCAATCCGTACGCGTTCGCGCCGCCGATCGCGCCGCACGTCGCCGCGCGCGAATGCGGCGCCGAGGTCGTGCTCGACGCGGTCGCGGCCGCGTACGCGCGCGTCGGCCGCGGCGCCGAGCGCGTCGTCGTCGAAGGCGTCGGCGGCTGGATGGCGCCGCTCTCGGAACGGCTGATGCAGGCCGACCTCGTGCGCGCGCTCGGCCTCCCGGTCGTGCTCGTCGTCGGCATGCGCCTCGGCTGCCTGAACCATGCGCTGCTCAGCGCACGCGCGATCCGCGCCGACGGCTGCACGCTGGCCGGCTGGATCGCGAACCGCATCGATCCGGCGATGGCGCGCACCGACGAGAACGTCGCGACGTTGCGCGAGCGCCTCGCCGCGCCGCTGCTCGGCGAGATCGCGCACGCGCCGGACGCGGCGCGCGCCGCCGCGGCGCTCGAAACGGGAACGCTGTAGCCGTGACCGCGCGTCCGATCGGCACCGTCGTCGTGCGCACATTGCCGTGGCTGCTCGCGCTCGCCGGCTTCGCGTTCGACCTCGCCGCGTGGTGGCCCGGGTCGATGTCGTTCGATTCCGCGTATGCGTGGTGGCAGGCACGCGGCGGCGAGAGCGCCGACATCGTGCCGCCGGCGTTCGTGCTCGCGTGGCGGCTCTGCGACGCGCTGCTGCCGGGACCCGGACCGCTGTTCGCGCTGCACCTCGCGCTGTTCTGGAGCGGGCTCGCGCTCGTCGCGCACGCGCTGCGGCTCGGTGCCGCCGCGACCGCGGCGACGATGCTGCTGGTCGCGTTCGCGCCGGCAGCGCTGCTCTTGCGCAGCCACGTCTGGACCGACGTCGGCCTGCTCTCGGCGCTCTGCGCGGCGACCGGCGCGCTGCTGCAGGCGACGCGCGCGCGCGACCGGCGCTGGCTGCTGCTCGCGCTGCCGGCGCTGCTCTACGCCGGCCTGCTGCGCCACAACGCGGCGCCGGCGGTCGTGCCGTTCGCCGCGTGGGCCGGCTGGCTGCTGCTGCGCGGTCCGCGCGCGACGCGCGCGCCGCGGCCGCTGCCGGTCGCATGGACCGCGCTCGCGTTGATCGGCGTGCTGCTCGGCGCGACGCGCGCGGTCGACGCCGGCGTGCAGCGCCACGTGCCGCTGTGGCCGATGGTCGCGGAGTGGGATCTCGCCGCGATCTCGATCGCGACCGAGCACATGCTGCTGCCGGACTTCATGATCGGCCCCGGCCTCGACGTCGCCGAGCTCGCGCAGGCGTTCCGGCCGTGGAGCACGACGCCGATGCTCGCGAACACGCGCCACGGCATGCGCGATCCGTTCGAGCCGGCGTTCACCGCGGACCAGCTCGCCGCGCTGCGCCGCGCCTGGTTCGACGCGATCGCGGCGTACCCGCGCGCGTGGCTCGCGCATCGCTGGCGGCTGACCCGCGCGATGCTCGGCACGCACGCGCCGGACTGGCCGCACGAGCTCGTCTACGTCGACACCGAAGCCCGCTATCGCGACACGCCGCCGGTCGCGCCGAACGCGTCGCGGCTGCACCGGGCGCTGCTGCGCGCGGCGGCCGCGCTGGTCGCGACGCCGGCGCTCGCCGCCTGGCCGTACCTGCTGCTCGGCCTCGCCGCGGCGCCGCTCGCGTGGCGGCGGCGCGACGCGCCGGGCGCGCGCGTCGCACTGCTGCTGCTCGCGAGCGCGTGGCTCTACGCGCTGCCGTTCAGCGTGCTCGCCGCGTCGGCGGAGCTGCGCTACCTCGGCTGGCCGTGCGTCGCGAGCCTGCTCGCCGCGGCCTGCGCCGCGCTCGCGCCGCGCGGCGCGGCGCGGCGCGCTGATAGACTGCGGCGCCACGACTCGAGGAACTCCATGTCCGCACAGCGTTTCGTGTTCACCATCGACGACCTCGCCGGCGCGCGCGGCGAGACCGACGAGCTTTCGTTCCGCGGCGCGTCGCCGGAGAGCTTCGCCGACGCGTTGCAGCAGGCGCTGCGCAGCCCGACGCTCTGGCAGCGCTGGCGCGCGATGCAGCCCGATCCCGACGCGGTCGACCCGGCGCTCGGCCAGAGCGATCCGAGCGCGACGGTCGAGGCGCACCAGTCCGACGTGCACGTCGGCGTCGTCGTCGTGAGCGCGCTGCCGCACTCGATCATCAAGCACCGCATGACGCTGCTGATCGGCCGCCACTGGACGCTGCGCGACGTCAGCGCGGCGTAGCGCGCACCGCCTCCGCGGCCGGCAGCGGCGCGTCGCCGAGGCCGAGCCGCTCGAACAGCCAACGCACGAACGCGGCGACCTTCGCGCTGCGCGCGTCGATCGAGCGGAAGTAGACGAAGTGCGTCTCGCGCCGCAGCGGCGCGAACGCGTCCGCGCCGAGCACGACGAGCTCGCCGCGTTCGAGCTCGCGCTCGGCGAGCCGTTCGCTTTCGAGGATCGCGCCGACCGCGTCGACCGCGGCCGAGATCGCGAGCGCGGCGCGGTCGAACGACGGCCGCGCGCCCGGCGGCGGCCGCAGCCCGTTGCGCGCGAACCAGTCGGCCCAACCGATGCGGCTCAGCTGCGACTCGATCAGCGGCACGCGGCCGAGCAGCTCCGCCGGCGACAGCGCCGCGTCGAGCAGCGCCGGCGCGCACATCGGCGCGATGCGCTCCGTGCCGAGCGCGACGGCGACGACGCCGGGGAAGTCCGGCGCGCTGCCGTAGGCGATGCCGACGTCGACCTCGCGCTCGCGCGTCAGGTCGACCGGCTCCGCGCCCGAGCGCAGATGCAGCGTGGCGCCGGCGTGCACGCGCATGAAGTCCGGCAGCCGCGGCGCGAGCCACTTGACCGCGAAGCTCGGCGCCGAGTGCACCACGAGCGACGTCGCGGCCGGCGCGAGCGCGACGCCGGCGCAGGCCGATTCGAGCACGTCGAACGCGCGCGCGACGCTCTCGTAGAGCCTGAGCCCCTCGACGGTCGGCTCGACGCGGCGGTTCGCGCGTACGAACAGGCGGCGGCCGAAATGCTCCTCGAGGTCTCGGATCTGATGGCTGATCGCCGACGGCGTCAGGTGCAGCTCGCGCGCGGCGAGCGCGAAGCTCCTCAGCCGCGCGGCGGCCTCGAACGCGCGCAGCAGCACGAAGCCCGGCAGCCGCCTCATGCGCGCCCCGCGGCGCGGCCGGCTTCGCGTGAAGCGGAGTCTTCGACGCGTGAGAATTCGTCGTTTGTCATCCGCAGGCGCGCGCCGAACAATCGGGCCTCCCCCACGTTTGCGCAGGAGCGTCCATGTCCGCCGTACTGAAGCCGCCGCCCGCGACGACGCCGTCCGCGTTTCCGGAACTCGGCGGCCGCGTCTCGATCTACCAGCCGGAGCAGCCCGGCTTGATCTTTCCGGAGCTGCCGTCGTTCTCGAGCGTCGACGCGCAGCGCGCGCACTTGAAGCGCCGCCTCGTCGCCGCGTGCCGCGCGTTCGCGCAGCAGGGCTTCGACTACGGCTTCGCCGGCCACCTGACCGTGCGCGACCCGGGCGATCCGTCGCTGTACTGGACGAATCCGATGGCCGTGCACTTCGCGCAGGTCAAGGTGTCGAACCTGATCCTCGCCGATCACGAGGGCCGCGTCGTCGAAGGCCGCCATGCGATCAACCGCGCCGGCTTCGTGCTGCACGCGGCCGTGCACGAGATGCATCGGGACATCGTCGCGATGTGCCACGCGCACACGGTCCACGGCACCGCGTTCGCCTCGCTCGGCAAGAAGCTCGAGCCGATCAGCCAGGACGCGGCCGCGTTCTACGAGGACCACGTCGTCATCGGCGACGAAGCCGGCCAGGTCGCGGTCGAGGTCAAGGCGGGCCACCGCGTCGCCGCCGCGTTCGCCGGCGTCAAGGCCGCGATCCACCAGAACCACGGCCTCCTGACCGCGAGCCGGCACAGCATCGAATCGGCCGCGTTCTGGTTCATCGCGCTCGAGCGCTGCTGCCGGCAGCAATTGATGATCGAGGCGACCGGCGCGACGCCGCGCCTGGTCACGCCGGAGCGCGCGCGCTACAGCCGTGAGCACGTCGGCAGCGACTACATCGGCTGGCTGCACTTCCAGCCGATCTACGAGCAGCTCGCGGCGACGCAGCCGGACATGTTCGACTGAGCGCAGGCGCCCGCGCCGGGCATATGCCGGCGCGGGCGCGGCCCCGTCGCGCCGGGCACGCGCGGCGCATGTGCCGCATGCGCTCGAATCGAGCGCCGTCGTCGTCGTCGCCATCATCGGGTTCCCTCGCGCGAATCGCGGTCCGCCGCGGCCGCGCGTGCGCCGCCGCGCCGCGCTCAGAGATCGAGCACGAGCGTCGGCGTGCGCGCGCGCGACACGCATGCGGTCAGGTACTCGGCCTGCTCGTCCGCGCCGAGCACGCAATCGCGGTGGTCGACCTCGCCGGCGAGATAGCGCACGCGGCAGGTGCCGCAGAGGCCGGATTCGCACGAGGTCTCGATCGCGACGCCGGCCCGCTGCAGCGCGTCGACGAGGCTCTGCTCCGCGCCGACCTCGATCGTCGCGCCGGTGCTCGCGATCGTGACCGCGAACGCGCCCGGCGCGCGCGCCGCGGCGAGGTCGGCCGGCGCGGGCTCCGGCGCCGCGAAATGCTCGCAGTGCACGCTGCCGTCGGGCCAGTGCGCGCTGGCCGCGGCGCACGCCGCCATGAAGCCGGCCGGACCGCAGTAGTAGACGTGCGCGCCCGGCGCGGGCTCGCGCAGCAGCGCCGCGATGTCGAGCCCGTGCTCGGGCCGGCCGCCGTCGAAATGGAAACGCACGCGGCCGCGTTCGCGGAGCGGCGCCAGCGCGTCGACGAACGCGGCGGCGCCGGCGTCGCGCGCGCAGTAATGCAGCTCGTAGTCGACGGCGAGCATGTCGAGCCGGTGCGCCATCGCCTTCAGCGGCGTCACGCCGATGCCGCCGGCGAGCAGGATCACGCGCGCGGCGTCCTCGGCGAGCGCGAAATGGTTGCGCGGCGGACCGACCGCCAACGTGTCGCGCACGCGCACGTGCTCGTGCAGCGTGCGCGAGCCGCCGCGGCCGCTCGCCTCGCGCAGCACCGCGATCACGTAGCGATGCCGCTCGGCCGGATCGTTGCAGAGCGAGTACTGGCGCACGAGCCCGCCCGGCAGGTGCACGTCGACGTGCGCGCCGGCGGTGAACGCCGGCAGCTCGCCGCCGTCCGCGGCGACGAGCTCGTAGGAGTTGACGCCGGCGCTCTCGGCGCGGATCTGCCGCACGACGAGCTAGAGCCGGCCGGCGGCCGCCGCGGCGCCGCTCATGCGCGGGCTCCGCCGCGCGCGGACGCCGCGGGCGACACGAACGGAGTCACGCCGGCACCGTTTCCGTCTGCTGCATCGCGCGCTCGAGCGCCTCGAAGCGCTCGCGCACGAACGCCGTGCGCGCGTCGCCCTTGAGACCGTCGCTCTCGCTCAGGATCGCGACGATCTGCTTCGCGACGCGGCGGCGCCGCTCGACCTCGGCCTCGACGGTCTCGCCTGCGGGAATCTCGAGCACGTTGCCGGAGCAGTAGCTGTTCGGCGTGCCGCCGAGCTCGCGCAGCCACGCCGCGAAGTGCTCGGCGTCGGCGGCCGGATTCGCGCCGCGCAGCGCGTCGCGCAGCAGCTTGCGGAACAGGTACAGGCCGGCGTCGAACTTCGTCGGATGCTCGAGCGCGTGCACCGCGATCGGGCGCTGGCTGATGATCGCCTCGTAGTCGCCGGGCGCGTACTGCGTCTCCTTGTAGTTGTCGCGCTCGCGATGATTCGTCGGAATCGGCGGCAGGTCCTCGAGCGCGTACTTGCCGAAGCGCTCGGGGCGGCGCATCGCGACCTGGCCCTCGAGAAAGTCGATCGTCTCGTAGCCGACGAGGTCCTTGCGTCCGATCCCGCGCGTGTCGATGCCGGGACCCATGACGCGCCAGCCGATCATCTTGCTGTTCTCGTCGTCGACCGGCACGGTCCAGCGCACGATGTGGAAGCGGCTGAAATGCTTCTTCTTCGAGCCGTCCTCCGACGTGTACGCGTGCAGGCTCAGGTTCGGCAGCACCTGGTGCTGCACGCGCACGAACAGGCGGTCCTTGTCGACGCGGCGCGCGCCGGCGCAGGCGAGGCCGCGGCCCTGATGCACCGGAATGAACTGCATGTCCGGCGCGACTTCCATCGACGCGGCGCCGACCTCGTCGAAGGTCGTGCCCTGGAAATGCCCGCCGACGACGTTCTTCGCCGCGTGCAGCGCGGTCGGATGAAAGTTGTCCGCGGCGTTGTCCTGCACCTGCAGCCAGTTGCAGTGCTGGAAGTTGCTGTACGCCACGAGTTCGTCGCCGGGCAACACGGTGAAGTCGCCCTCCCACTCCGGGAACGGCGGCTCCTTCTCCGGCGGGCCCATGTACGCGAACACGAGGCCGTGACGCTCGAACGCCTTGTACGCGCCCTGCTGGATCGAGCGCGCGTAGCGGTCGGCCTCGTTTTCCTCTCCTTTCGGGAACGGCACGTGCAGGCAGCTGCCGTCGACGTCGAACACCATGCCGTGATAGCAGCAACGGATGCCGCGCTGCTGGATCGCGCCGTATTCGAGCGACGCGCCGCGATGCACGCAGTGCGCGTGCAGCACGCCGACGCGGCCGCTGCCGTCGCGGAACGCGACGAGCTCCTCGCCGAGGATCTTCAGGAAGCGCGGCGTGTCGCCGAGCTCGATCGACAGGCAGATCGGATGCCAGAACGCGCGCATGTACTCGCCCAACGGCGTGCCGGGGCCGGTCTCGGTCAGCTCCGGGTCGTGGCTCGGCACGCGGTTCGCGTAATAGCCGCCGTACGGCACGCGCGCCTTCGCCGCGTTCGCCGTCGCGGTGGTGGCCGCACGGCCGCCGGCCGGGCTTTCGGTCTCGTCTCGAAGTTTCACGGTGTCGATCTCCCGGATGCGAATGAAGCGGCGGCGCCGACCGCGGCAGCGCCGGTGCGGAAGCCGTGTGGTCGAATTCTGTATTCTGTATACAGAATCGACCGACGGCAGCGTGGCTGTCAATCCTGCGCCGCAGCACGCCGGCCGCCGCGCCGCGTCCCCGACTACAATCGGGCGATGGCGCGCACCCGATTCGACAAGCTGCCGAGCCGCTCGAGCTACGCGGCCGAGGTCTATCGCGTGCTGCTCGACGCGATCAGCGACGGCTCGCTCGCGCCCGGCGCGCGGCTGACGCAGGAGGAGATCGCCGAGCAGTTCGAGGTGTCGCGCATGCCGGTGCTGCAGGCGCTGCAGTTGTTGAAGAAGGACGGCTTCGTGCGCGAGGCGCCGGGCCGCGGCCTGCTCGTCGCGCCGCTCGACGTCGAATGGATCGGCAAGCTGTACGAGGTGCGCGGCGCGCTCGACGCGCTCGCCGCGCGGCTCGCCGCCGAGCGCCGCAGCGTCGTCGACGCGGCGCTGATCGCGCGCGGCCGTCGCGCCTCGGCCGGCAGCAGCGTCAAGGCGATGATCGAGGCCGACATGAACTTCCATCTCGCGATCTATCGCGCGTCGGACAATCCGCTGATCGAGGAAAGCGCACGGCTGCACTGGGCGCACCTGCGCCGCGCGATGGGCGCGGTGCTGCAGTCGTCCGGGCAGCAGCGCAAGGCGATCTGGGACGAGCACGAGGCGATCGCCGACGCGATCGCGCGCGGCGATGCGCGGCTCGCCGCGAAGCTGACCGACGTGCACACGACGCACGCGCGCGAGAACGTCGTGTCGCGGCTCGGCGAGATTCTCGGCCGCGCGGCGTCGGCCTGAACCGGCCGCGCGGCGAACCGGCGGCGAATCGGCCCGCGGCGGTACGAACGGCTCGCACAGCGGGGCGCGCGCGCGCGAACGGGCCGGCGCAGCGCGCCGCGTAGCGCCGGACACGCGCGAACGCGCTCGCGAAACGGCGCACGGACGACCGGCCAATGGCGCGGGCCGGTGCGCCGCCGCAGCGCATGCACGGCGCGTCGCCGCCGCGCGAACGCGGCGACTCGCGGCGGCTCAGGTGCCGGAGATGCCCGGCGCGCGCATGTCGACCGGCGCCTTGACCGGATCGGCCGGACGCGGCGGCAGCTTGATCGGCGCGGCCTTGACCGCCTTGTCGAGCTCCTCGATCGCGCGGTCGAGCTGCGGATCCTTGCCGGCGAGCTGCGCCGACACGT
>DASWOS010000102.1:0-8382 GCA_036398645.1 Dokdonella sp.
TCAGGCCGCAACGCGTGCGGTCCGGCGTGCCTGCCCGACCCGCGCGCGTCGTCGGCTGCGGCCGAAACGCCGCCAGCGATCCGTGAAGCGCCCCGCGCGGTGCTCGGCTCAGCCGCGATCGCCCGCGGGTGACCGCGACCAGCGCGCGAGCGCCTCGCGTGTGCGCCGGCGGCCGAGCTCGATCAGCTCCTCGGCGCGATGGAACTCGTAGAACGCGCAGACGTTGCGCGGGATCGTGATCAGCAGGTCCGGCGGTTGCGCGGCGAGCTTCAGCCGCGTGATCGTCTCCTGCACGATCTCGAGCGAGCGGGCGAACAGCTCGAACGCGCCCGGCTCGTGCGCGAGCCCGCGCCGCTCGCGGCGCGCGAACTGCGCTTCGATCAGCGCCGCGATGCGGCGGCGCGCGCGCTTCTCGGGATCGCCGGGCGCCGGCAGCATGTCCGGCGGTCCGTCGGCCGGCAGCGCGGCGCCGCTCGACGATTCGGGCGCGGCATTGACGTCGACCGCGATCGTCGCGTCGGTGAAGTCGCGCAGCGTCGGCGACACCGGCAGCGGGTTCAGCAGACCGCCGTCGACGAGCAGGCGCCCCTGGTAGCGGTGCGGCCGGATGATCGTCGGGATCGCGATCGAGGCGCGGACCGCGTCGAACAGCCGTCCGCGCGAGAACCAGACCTCGCGCTGCAAATCGAGGTCGACCGCGACCGCCGTGTACGGAATCGGCAGATCCTCGATGTCGAGGTCGCCGACGAGCTCACGCAGCACGCCGATGATGCGGTCGCCCTTGATGATGCCGCCGCCCGACAGCGTCCAGTCGAGCAGGCGCAGCACGTCGAGACGCTGCAGCGGCCGCACCCAGTCGACGTAGCTGCGCAGCTTGCCGGCCGCGTAGATGCCGCCGATCAGCGCGCCCATCGACGCGCCGGCGATCGAGCGGATCGCGAAGCCGCGCGCCTCGAGCTCCTCGATGACGCCGATGTGCGCGTAGCCGCGCGCGCCGCCCGAGCCGAGCACGAGCGAGACGTCGAGCCCCGCCGGCGGCGTCGGCGCCGACGCGACGCTCATTGCGGAGCGTCCTGGTACGCCCCGAGCGAGAGCTGCAGCAGGATCTTCATCTCCTCGCGCAAGGACACCGGCGCGACGACCTCGGCGTCGGGACCGTACTTCAGCACGTCCATCAGCAGCTCGCGCGAGTTCGAGTACGGCAGCTTCAGCTCGTAGCGGCCGTCGGCGAGGCGCGTCCCCTGCTGCTGCGAATGCCAGTGCTCGTCGGCGACCCAGCGCGCCGCGTGCGGCGAGAAGCGGATCGTCGCCCACGCCTTGGGCGCGCCGGAGAAGATGCCGTAGCTCGAGGCGAGATGCGCGTCGAGCTCGGTCGCATCGCGGTCGAGCGCGGCCTGCTCGAGCGGCTGCGGCTCGCGCACGCGGTCGAGCGCGAAGCTGCGCAGCGCGTCGCGGCTGTGGTCCCAGGCGTCGAGATACCAGTTGTCGCGGTAGTGCGCGAGCCGCTGCGGCGACACCGTGCGCTCGGTCTGCGCGTCGGTCGAGCGCGCGCGATAGCGGAACTTCAGCCGCCGCCGGTTCAGCAGCGCGCCGGCGACGGTGCGGAACACGGCCTGATCGAGCCGACGCGCGCCGCTGGCGAGGACGCGGATGCGCTCGACCGGCAGGCTGCGTCCGCTCGCGTGATCGGACAGCAGGCGCTCGATGCGCGCGCGGAACGGCGCGAGCGCGCCGGCGAGCACGCCGGGATCGGAGCGCGCGAGCAGCTCGTTCAGCGCGAGCAGCGCGGCGAGCTCCTCGCTGGTCAGCCACAGGCCCGGCAGCTCGAAGCGTTCGGCCTCGTCGGCCGCGTAGCGGAACGTCGCCTCGTCGCCATCGCCGCTCTCGATCGGCGCGCCGAGCGCGTCGCGCAGGAACGCGATGTCGCGGTACAGCGTCGCGCGCGAGCAGCCGAGCTCGTCCTTCAACCGCGCGAACGGCACCGGATAGCGCGCCGATTTCAACAGTCGGTGCAGCGTCAGGATGCGTTCGTAGCGGTCCATCGCGCTATTGTGCCGGAAATGCCGTCGCCGCCGCGCCGGCGGGACGCGCGCGTTCGCGCCGCCTAAGCCCGTCCGGCGACCGTGACGGCGACGGCGCGCGCCGCGCGCATCCGCTACGATCGCCGGATCGAAGCCGTCTCGATGCCGATGCCGCCGATCCGCCAGAATCCGACCCCGCCGTGCGGCAGCGCCTTCGCGGCCGCACGTGGCCGCCGCGGCGGAGCCGCGCCGGCGGCGGCCGCGCCGGGCGCGCCCCGGCTCCGGCCCGCGTGCGACGGCGGCGCCGCGGACGCGACCGCATGAACGCGCACGCCTGGATCACGCTCGGCATCGTCGTCGTCGCGATCGCGCTGTTCGCGAGCGAGCGCGTGCGCATCGACATCGTCGCGTTGATCGTGCTCGTGCTGCTCGCGGCGCTCGGCATCGTCACGCCGGCCGAGGCGCTCGCCGGCTTCAGCAACGAGGCGACGGTCACGGTCGCCGCGATGTTCGCGCTGAGCCTCGGCATCGAGCGCTCCGGCGCGCTCGAGCCGCTCGCGGCGCTGCTCGCGCGCATCCGCCGGCCGTGGCTGCTGTCGCTCGCGATGATGCTGACGATCGCGCCGATCGGCGCGTTCGTGAAGAACATCGCGCTGGTCGCGACGTTCCTGCCGCTCGCGCTGCGCGTCTGCGCGCGCTCGCGCACGTCGCCGGCGCGCGTGCTGATGCCGATGGCGTTCGCGGCGCAGATGGGCGGCGTGTGCACGCTGATCGGCACCTCGTCGAACCTGCTCGCCGACAGCCTCGCGCAGCAGCACGGCCTGCCGGCGTTCGGCGTGTTCGAATTCACCAAGCTCGGCGCGCTGCTCGCGGTCGCCGGCATCGCGTATCTGATGCTGGTCGGGCGCTGGCTGCTGCCGCGCGAGTTCGCGACGGAGACGCCGGTCGCGACCGAGACCGGCAAGTACGTGACCGAGCTGCGCCTGACGCCGCAGTCGCCGCTGGTCGGCAAGACGATCGCCGAGGCGAAGCTCGGCGAGACCTACGGCGTCTATCCGCTCGAGCTGCTGCGCGGCGATCGCCACCTCTGGTCGCCGCGCTCGCAGCGGCTCGAGGCCGGCGACGTGCTGCTCGTGCGCGGCGCCTGGGAGAAGATCGAGGACGTGCGCAAGCGCGCCGAGCTCGAGATCGATCCGGAGAACCGCTACGGCCCCGAGCACGGCCGCGCGCGCGTGCTCGTCGAGGCGATGCTGAAGCCGGAGAGCGCGCTGGTCGGCCGCACGATCGACGAGCTCGAGCTGCCCGGCCGCTTCGACGCGACCGCGCTCGCGCTGCACCGGCGCGGGCGCGTGCTGCGCGAGAAGCTGCGCGACGTGCGCCTCGCCGGCGGCGACGTGCTGATGCTGCTCGTCGGCGACGGTGCCGACGCGCTGCGCGGCGACGAGCGTTTCGTCGTGCTCAGCGAGCGCGACGACACCAGACGGCTGTCGCGGCGCGCGGTCGCCGCGGTCGCGATCATGCTCGGCGTCGTCCTCGTCTCCGGGCTGCACGTGCTGCCGATCCCGATCGCGGCGATCGCCGGCGCGGTCGCGATGGCCGCGTTCGGCTGCTACGGCCGCAAGGATCTCTACGAAGGCATGGACTGGAAGATCGTCGTGCTGCTCGCGGCGATCCTGCCGCTCGGCACCGCGATCGAGAACAGCGGCCTGTCGCAGCACGTCGTCGCGGCCGGCATGCGCCTGGTCGGCGCGCACGGTGCGCTCGCCGCGCTGCTGATGGTGTATCTGCTGACCGCGCTGCTGACCGAGCTGATGGGCCACAATCCGTCGGTCGTGCTGATGGTCGGCATCGCGGTCGCGGTCGCGCACTCGATGCACGCCGATCCGCGGCCGTTCGTCGTCGCCGTCGCGTTCGCCGCGGCGACGTCGTTCGCGACGCCGGTCGGCTACCCGACCAATACGATGGTCTACTACGCGGGCGGCTACCGCTTCGTCGACTTCATGAAGATCGGCATTCCGTTGATCGCGCTGTTCTGCGCGCTGTCGATGCTGCTGATCCCGCGGTTCTGGCCGCTGCAGTGATGCCGACCGGCCGAGCAGGATCGAGGACTTCAGGAATGGCCGATACGCCGAACGACACGACGCCCGTCGACCGCGACGCGGTGCGCTGGGCCTACCGTCTGCTGCTCGGGCGCGAGCCGGAGAGCGAGGAGGCCGTGCGCGGCCACGCGGCCGGTTACGCGACGCTCGCCGAGCTCCGCCGCGGTTTCATCGCGTCGGAGGAGTTCCGCCGCAGCGTCGCCGATTTCTCGTGCCCGGTCATGAACGGGCTCGAGCCGCCGCTCGCGATCGATCGCGCCGACGACGCCGCGCTGCGCGACCGGCTGCTCGACCACGTCGCGCGCAGCTGGTCGCATCTCGGCGAGACCGAGCCGCACTGGTCCGTGCTGACCAACGAAGGCTTCCGCAACGACCGCATCGCGGAGAACCTCGACACGTTCTACGCGTCGGGCCGCCAGCCGGTCGAGCGCCTCTGGGCCGCGCTGCGCCGTACGCGCCTGGCGCTGCCTGCGGACGCGCACTGCGTCGAGCTCGGCTGCGGCGTCGGCCGTCTGACCGGCTGGCTCGCGCCGCAGGTCGGCCGCGTGACCGCGCTCGACGTGTCGCCGCGCCATCTCGAGATCGCGCGCGAGCACCTCGCCGGCCGCGGCGTCGCGAACGTCGAGCTCGGCCGGCTGCGCCGCATCGAGGATCTCGACGCGCTGCCGCCGATCCAGCTGTTCTTCACGTTCCTGGTCCTGCAGCACAACCCGCCGCCGGTCATCGAGGCGATCCTCGACGCGGCGTTCGCGCGGCTGGCGCCCGGCGGCATCGCCTACGTGCACGTGCCGACCTATCGCCCCGGCTACCGGTTCGACCTCGACGAGTACCTGCGCACGCAGGTCGGCGAGATCGCGATGGAGATGCACGTGCTGCCGCAGCGCGACGTCGTCCGCCTCGCCGAGAAGCACGCGCTGGAGATCCACGAGGTGCTCGAGGACGCGGTGCACGATCTCGCGCCCGGCATGCTCACGAACTACTTCCTGCTGCGCAAGCGCGGCGCTTGACGGCGCCGGCTCCGTCGGACGCGGATCGGCTGCACACATCCGCCGCGCGAACGGCGGACGCGACGGCGACGAGCAGCACGGCCGTCTCGACATGCCGGCGCGCGTCGGCGCGCACGCCTCGACGGCGAGCGGACCTTCGCATCGAAATCCGACGTGCCGCCGCGCGTCCGATGGCGCGCGAGAGCCGTCCGCGTTCACGCGCGGTTTAGCGCGTTTGCCTACATTCTTGTCGCGCCGCAGCATCGTTGCGGCATTTTTTTGTGCCGCCGAGGAATTCCGCGATGAACAAGAACAAGCTGCTGCCGATCGCGCTGACCGCGCTCCTTCCGCTCGCCGCGCAGGCCGCCGACGGCAGCGCCGCTCCGGCGGACGGCGAATGGTCCGGCGCCGGCGAGCTCGGCTTCGCCGCGTCGCGCGGCAACGCGAAGTCGGAGAACCTCAACGCGAAGCTGAACTTCCGCAAGGAAGACGACACCTGGAAGGACGATTTCTACCTGACCGCGCTGCGCAGCAAGGGCGAAGTCACGACGGAGACGATCGACGACAGCACGAATCCACCGACGCTGGTCAGCACGTCGAAGTACAAGTTGAACGCGAACCGCTACGAAGCCGGCGCGTCGGCGGGCTACAAGCTCGACGAGCGCAGCTACATCGTCGGCGCGCTGCGCTACGAGCACGACGACTTCTCGCCGTTCGACTATCAGGCGGTCGCCTCGATCGGCTACGGCTACACGCTGCTCAAGAACCAGACCGACGAGCTGTCGTTCGAGGTCGGCCCCGGCTACAAGCGCTACCAGCCCGCGGACGTGATCGGTCCCGAGGTCGTCGACGGACGTCCGCTGCGCCACACGTTCAGCTCCGAAGGCGAGGTCGTCGGGCGCGGGCTCGGTGCGTACAAGCACGCGTTCACCGACAACACCTCGTTCGTCGACACGCTGCTCGTCGAAGCCGGCAGCGACAATACGTTCACGCAGAACGACGCCGGCCTGCAGGTCGACATGAACAAGAAGCTCGCGCTGAAGATCGGCTACCAGGTGCGCCACAACAGCGACGTGACGCCGGGCACGAAGCGCACCGACCAGCTGATGACGACGAACCTCGTCTACAACTTCGGCCCCGGCCACTGAGCCGCGAGCTGCGAGCCGCGAGCCGCGGCGGACGCGCGCACGACGTTGCGGATTCGTGGCGGATGCACGCGCTGCGTCCGGCGGTCACTGCGGACGCGCCGCTGCGGACCGACAGTCGCGGCCGACGCCGCCGGCGGCGCGTTCCGCGGCCGTGACGAATGCGCGGGCACGGCGCGCGGCGTTCGCGGCCGAAGCCGGCTCCTACACGTCCGCTCGACGGCGCAGCAGCTCGGCGGCGCCGCGCTCGCGCAGCAGCGCGGCCACGTGCCGGCCGAGACCGTGCGGGTCGTCGCCGGGGCCGCTCGCCTCGGCGCGCACGAGCCGTCCGCTCGCCGCGTCGCCGACCAGCCCCCACAGCGCGAGGCCGTGCTCGGTTTCGATGCAGTAGCCCGCGATCGGCACGTCGCAGTTGCCTTCGAGCTCGAGGTTCATCGCGCGCTCGGCGTCGGTGCAGCGCCGCGTCGCCGCATCGTCGAGCGCGCGCAGGCGCTCGAGCACCTCGCGGTCGCCGGCGCGGCACTCGACCGCGATCGCGCCCTGCGCGACCGCCGGCAGCCAGTGCGGCGGCGCGAGCCGCGACGCGATGCGCGCGCCGAGGCCGAGCCGCTCGATGCCGGCGCAGGCGAGCACGATCGCGTCGTAGTCGCCGGCGTCGAGCTTGGCGAGGCGCGTGTTGACGTTGCCGCGCAAGTCCGCGACGGCGAGATCCGGCCGCAGCGCGCGCAACTGCGCCTGGCGGCGCAGCGACGAGGTGCCGACGCGCGCGCCGACCGGCAGCCCGGCGAGCCCGCCGTCGCCGCCGCCGATGAACGCGTCGGCCGCGTCGGCGCGCTCGAGCACCGCGCCGATCGCGAAGCCGGGCTCGAGCCGCATCGGCACGTCCTTGTACGAATGCACCGCGACGTCGGCGCGGCGTTCGCCGAGCGCGATCTCGAGCTCCTTCAGGAACAGCCCCTTGCCGCCGATCTCCGCGAGCGGGCGATCGAGGATGCGGTCGCCGCGCGTCGTCATCGGCACGAGCTCGACGGCGAGGCCCGGCTGCGTGGCGCGCAGCCGCGCGGCGACGTGCTCGGCCTGCCACAGCGCGAGCGCGCTCTGGCGCGTCGCGACGCGCAGCGTCGCGCTCACAGGTGGCGCACCAGGCGGCGCACGGCCGGCAGGTTGCGCCGGCTGATCTCGAGCGGCGCGTCGACGCCGGCGAGGTTCGCGAACAGGCGGCCGTCGCCGGCGCGCGTCAGCCCGGTCAGCTTGTCGAGCGCGACGAGACAGTTGCGGTGGATGCGCACGAAGCGCTCGCCGAACTCCTCCTCGAGCGCCTTCAGCGGCTCCTCGATCAGCACCTCGCCCTTGGCATGACGCACGATGACGTACTTGTCCTCGGCGAGCAGGTAATGGATGTCGGCGATCGGCACCAGCACGAGGCTGCCGCGCACGCGCGCGCAGAGATGCGTACGCGTGCGCGTCGGTTCGAGCGCGCGTTCGAGCGCGCGCGCGCGCTCGCCGCTCCACCGGCGCGCCTTCGCCAGCGCGGTGCGCAGGCGCTCGCCGCGCACCGGCTTGACGAGATAGTCGACCGCATTGGCTTCGAACGCGGCGACCGCGTGGTCCGTGTAGGCCGTGCAGAAGATCACGCCGGGCGCGGGCTCCAGCGCGCCGAGGTGGCGCGCGGCCTCGAGGCCGTCCATGACCGGCATGCGGATGTCGAGCAGCACGACGTCGGGCCGGCTGCGCACCGCCGCGTCGAGCGTCTCGCGGCCGTCGCCAGCGGCGCCGACGACGTCGACGCCGTCGATCTCGGCGAGCAGCGCGGCGAGGCGCTCGCGCGCGAGCGGCTCGTCGTCGGCGACGAGGACTCTCATGCGACCGGAATCTCCGGCAGACGCAGGTTCACCGTGTAGGTCTCCGGCCCGGCTTCGACGCGCAGCTCCGCGCGTGCGCCGAAATGGTACTCGATGCGCGCGCGCACGTTCGCCAGCGCGATGCCGTTGCGCCGGCGCGGCGCGTCCGGCGGCAGCGGGTTCGCGACGACGATCTCGACGCCGCCGGCGACGCGCCGGCCACGCAGCGTCAGCGTGCCGCCGTCGGCGCGCGGCTGGATGCCGTGGTAGACCGCGTTCTCGACCAGCGG